>JAEUJR010001026.1 GCA_016793585.1 Archangium sp. | reverse complement strand
GACAGCCCGTTCTCGGCGATGAACTCGCCGTAGGCGTCTTTGAGCAACTGCGAGACCTCGTCGCCCGCGTAGTAGACGAGGCTGAAGGTCTTGCCGTCTTTCCACTTCGCGTCGTCGCCGTGCATGGCGCGCAGATCGGCGAGCACGTCGGCCGAGGGCTTTCCGGTGGTGGGCAGGGTCTTGGGCATGGGCGGCTTCCTACGCGCAGGTTTACAGGTGAGGCGAGTCTGGCTTACGCGAAAAACCAGTCGCCTCGGGATGGAGTCTCACCTCGAGAAGCCGGCGAGGAACGCGGCGAGCGCACGGGTTCGCTGCAGCAACGTCTCGAACTCGATCTGCTCGTCGTGTGTGTGAAAGCCCTTCCCCCTCGGGCCCAGGCCATCGAGGGTGGGAATGCCCATGGCGGCGGCCGTATTGCCGTCGCTGCCTCCACCCTGGCGCGGCGCTTCGTCATCCGAGAGCCCGGCAGCGCGAGCATGTTTTCCGTAGCGGCGGCGCAGGTCGTCGACCCCGTCGGCTTTGTTCATCGGAGGCCGCATCGAGCCCTGCTCCACGTCGAGGCGTGAACCCGGAACCGCCGCGGCTGCCTTCGCCGCGAGTTCCTTCAGCGTCGTCACGAGGCGCTCGCCATCGGCCGGAGTCTGGAAGCGCAGGTCGACGCCTGCCGTCGCTTCGGCAGGCACGGTGTTCTTCGACGTACCGCCGGCGATGGTGCCGACGTTCACGATGGTGCCGGTCTTCTTGTCGCTCACCGCCTCGGCCGCATCGACGAACTTCGCGAGCGCGCGAATGGCGCTCACGCCTTCCCAATAGTTGTTACCCGAGTGCGCCGCTTTGCCGTGCGCGTGACAGAACACCGAGCCGGTGCCCTGCCGTTCGGTGACGATGGCGTCGTTGCTGCGACCCGGCTCGAAGACGAGGCAGGCCTGCGCGCCCGAGATGAACGCACGAATGAGCGGTGCGCCTTCGGGTGAGCCCACCTCTTCGTCGGCGACGATGACGATGCGCAGCGGCGGCAGGGTGTCGAGCGACTGCTTCTCGGCGATGGCCTTGAGCGCGAAGGCGATGCTGACGAGGCCGCCCTTCATGTCGAACACGCCGGGGCCTCGGCGAAGCCCGCCCTCGGTACGGTAGCCCTCGAAAGTGCCTGGCGGAAAGACGGTGTCGGAGTGGCCGAGCAGCGCGATGGGCGCCTCTCCACGCTGGCCCTTCGTGCGGAAGATGACGTGGTCGGCGAACCGGCCCGAAGGCATGCGCTGCGCCGTCAGCCCGGGAATGGTGAACAGCTCGACGAGGCGGCCGACGAGTTCGTTGCCGCCTTCACGGTTGCCAGAGAACGAGTTCACCTCGACGAGGCGGCCCAGCGCGGCGTCGAGTTCACCAGCGCGTTGCGCGAGCCACGAATCGAAAGCCATGGCCCGTCATACCACGCGAGGTCTCAGTGACCGTGCTCCTCCGAGGGAGCCGCGGCGTGCTCCTCAGCGGGCACAGGAGCGTTCGAGTGCTCGGCGAGGTGCTCGTTCGCGGTGTCGATATCGAGCTGCTTCACGATGAGCTTGCCCGAGGCGATGCGCTCGGCGATGGCGGGCCGCGCGAGGAACTCGGAGACCTTCTGGTCGCGTTCGTCGACCGCCGCCACCAGCGCCGGGTACTTCGCGCGCGCTTCGGGGTTCTTCGCCGCCTTCTCGGCCGCGCAGTCGGAGTGCCGCGTCAGCACGATGAGCTTCACGCCGTTGTTCACGGCCAGCTCGAGCATCTCTTCTTCCTTCGCGCTCATGGCCGAGCCTGCGGTGCGAACCACGTAGTAGTTCCGTCGCGTGTCGCCGACGAGCTCGTTGGTGTCGATGCGGGCGTCCATGCACACGAGCATCGCGACG
>JAEUJR010000977.1 GCA_016793585.1 Archangium sp. | reverse complement strand
GTGGGCAGCCGTGAGCAGCGTTCGCGGCGCGATGAGCGACGCGGTGCAACCAGACGACAAGTAGAAGACGGCGTGATCGTCAGGCGCGGGCCGACCGCCGTAGATCGCCTGTGACTGCGACTCGACGCTCGCCGACTCGGTCGAGCAGCTCGCCAGCAGCACCAGCCACAGGCGTTTCACCGGATGACGCCGCGCCCATCGGCGCCGATCTCGACTCGGCGGGTCTCGACCGCGTTGAAGTGCAGGCCACGAATGCCGCCGCCCATGCCGACCTCGAACTCGCGCACGAGCTGCTTGCCGATCGTCTGACCCTTCTTCGCCGCCCACGCCTCGAGCTTCTGCGCGTCTTCGCCCGTGGTGAACGCCTCGGTGCCTGGCACCAGCTGCTGCTTCGGACGCAGGGCCGTCAACGTCGGGGCTTCACCGAGGAACTCCTGAATCGGCGCGATGGCCTGATCGAGGGTGACCAGCCGATACGGCGACTCGTCGTACTGATCCGACTCGGTGTTCGGCTTCTCGAAGAACATGCCGCCGCCGACGTAGACGGCCGAGTGGAGCAGCTCGTACTCGCCGCGCTTGAAGGCGACGACGTCGCCCGGCTTCAACGACGAGAGAAAGTCGGGCTTCTGGCCGGGCTGGGCGGTGCCGAGCGGCGCGAACTTCGCGGCGTCGTCGTACTCGGGCCCCACCATCTGCGCGTCGCCGTAGAGCAGGTTCACGTGCGTCGAGGGCTGGCCCTGGTACGCGCGCATCATCTCCCACGCGGTGCCGTGACAGTTGGGGCTCGAGTTGATCTCGAGATCGCCGCGGCCCTCGTTGCCCATCGCGTCGTTCAGCTTCTTGGTGCCCTTGATGGTGACGGGGCCGCCCGGGTCGATGTCGCGGTTGACGAGCGCTTGAAGCGTCGGCGGCAGGAAGTCGATCGCCGAGTACTCGCGGGCGGCGTCGAACTTCACCTGTGACAGCCCTCCGAACTCGGCCTTGAGCGCGTCGAACTGCGGCTGCGAGAGCTTTCCGAACCGAACGTCGACCGACTTCGTCATCAGCGGGTTGGCGCCGGTGAGCCCCTGGAACTGCAGCTCCGTGGCGCTCTGCACCTTCACACCCGCGATGGTGCTCGAGGCCAGCTTCGCGGGGCCGAGCGCGGTGGTGGTTGGCGTCTGGAACGAGGCGGGGCCGCCCAGGAGCGGTGGCTTCTGCGCTGGCCGTCCACCGCGCGCGCTCCAGGTCGCGTCGGCCTTCGGCGGCCCGCCGGGCGTACTCGGGGTGGAGACGGGGCTGCGGGGCGTGACGGCAGGACGTTGGGTGACGCGGGGCATGAGCGGTGTTGTCGCCCAATGCCCCAGCCCCGTGCAAGCCGCTCAGGCGTTGAGGCGCTCGACCGACTCCATCACCGGCAGGCCCTTCGGCGTCGCGCCAAGACGGGTTCGCAGCACCGCGCCCAGCGAGACGCAGACCGCCAGCGAGAGCATCAGCGGGCCGAGCACCGGCACCTGGGCCACGAGCAACAGCACGAACAGCCCCAGCGCCAGCACCATCGCCTGCGTGCGGCGAATGCGCCCGAGCGGCATCGAGGTGCCCACGGTGTTGGCGATGGCGGCGAGGCCCATCGGCACCACGAAGGCGAGCGCGAGCCACAACACGGCAGCCACGGGAATGCCGATGAGCGTGATCAGCAGGAAGATGGTCAGCGGCATCGCCAGCACCAGCGCCAGGAAGCCGACGACGCCCGACAACACCGGCTGGCTGCGCACGGCCGACTCGAGACCCTTCATGCGCTGCGGCGCGAACACCATCAGCAGGAAGCCGAAGACGAAGAACACCACGAACTGCACGAGGAACGTCGCCAGCGACAGCCCGCCAGAGTGCTCCTCGGCCTTCTCGAGATCGACCGCATTCGAGGCCTTCACCGCGTGCGCCGCCATCGACGACACCATGCCCGAGCTGCCGAACGACACCTCTTCGCCCTTCACGGTCGCCTTCTCGTCGCGCAGCACGCGCCCACCGAACGACACCGCGTCTCCTTCGACCACCGAGCCGTCCTCGAGCACCACGTCTCCGCCGAAGGCCACGGCGTCACCCTTCACCCGTGCCCCCGACTCGACCGTGATCGGCCCACCGTACGAGACCGCGTCTTTCACCGTCTCTCCGCTGGCGATCACCACCGGCTTGCCCGCCGACGTCACCTGGCCCGTCACCCGCGCCTCGGCCTTCGCGTGTTCGGCTTTGGCTTCGGCGAGCTCCTTCAGCTTCTCGTCACGGTCGCTCTTCAGCTCGTCGCGGCGCTCGGCCTCTTCCTGGAGTTTTTCGGTCTCGGTCTGCAGGCGCTCCTGCTCGGCCTCGAGCTTCTCGAGCTGGGTGAGCAGCTGCTTCACCTCGGCAGGCGCTTCTGCCGTCTTCGGAGCCGCCGGCACGTCGGGCGTCGCGGGCGCCACAGGCGCAACCGGCGCCGCGCCCCGACGCAGCACGTACAGCTTCCCCTGCTTCGTCACCTCGAGGCCGTACACCTTCGCGACCGTCTCGAGCGCCTCTTCGGCCGTCACGTCGGTGAGATGAATCTGCGCGGGCTCGGCGAGATCACCGACCACGATCACATTCAACCCACCGCGCTCGGCGATGGCGGTCAGCCCCTGCTTGAGCGGGCCTTCGAACTGCACCGACACGGGACCAGCCGCGATCGCCACGGCCATCAACATCGACGCGAACATCACGACACCGCCTTTGCGTTGACCGGGCCCATCAGCCGGCGAAACCCAACCAGAGACACCATCACGACCGCCGCGAGCGTCACCGACAGCGGCAACCCCGCGGTGCGCCACACCGCCGCGAGCCCGCTCGCGAACCCGACCATCACCTCCCGCGCCGACACGAAGGTCTGCGCGAACGACACGGCGACGCCATCAGGCGAGGCGCCCGACGACACGAACGCCACCACCGACGCCGCGAGCGCCGCGAACGCGATGAACACCGCGCTGCGAATCTCGGAGGCCGGCAGCCGCTTCGGCTCGGCCTCGACCTTCGCCATCACCTTGTTGAGGAAGTCGGCGGGCGGGAGCGGATCAGCCAGGCGCAGCAGATCTTTCTCGAGCTGGCGGTGGGCCTCACGCAGCGCCTCACGGCCGGCTTCATCGGGAGCGCTCTCGGCCAGCAGCCGCTCGAGCTCGGCGTCGTCGTCGTGAATCGGGTCGCTCATGCTGCACCTCGTTCTGCGGCCATCATGCGAACGCGCAGCTTCTCACGCGCACGGAAGAGGCGGGCCATGATGGTGCCGGGCGCGACCCCCATGATGACGCCGATCTCCTTCGTGGTGCGCTTCTGCACGTAATACAGCGCGAGCACTTCGCGATCGTCGCTCGACAGCGTGGCCATCGCGTCTTCGAGCGACTGCCGCTGCTGCTTCTCGATCGCCTTGTCTTCGCTGTTGGGCTCGCTCGACGCCAGCATCGGCGCGTGCGGCTCCACGTCTTCGGTCTGCACCTTCTGGCGCCGGCGAAGAATGTCGAGGCAGAGGTTGCGCGCGATGGTGAGCACCCAGAGATCGAACGGGCGCGAGTCGTCGAAGCGCTCGAGGTTCTGGTACGCGCGAAGGAACGTCTCCTGAGCGACCTCGGTGGCCTCGGCTTCCGACCGCAGCAGCCGCAGGCACAGACCGTACACGGGCCGCTGCAGGCCCCGCACGAGCGCCTCGAAAGCAGACGAGTCACCACGGCGCGCACGCCGCACCTCCTCGGCCCAGGGCTGCGTTGCTTCGGCGCTCATGATCCCCAGCGACATCGACAGCGAGGGAGCCAGCTCAGCAAGTGCGTTCACGTCACGCAGTACGACCCGCCCACCCCCTCATTGCGACAATC
>JAEUJR010000974.1 GCA_016793585.1 Archangium sp. | reverse complement strand
CGTCTGATCGCTCACCGAGCGCAGCAGCCGCGGCCAGTGCTCGATGTTGTACGAGGCGGGGAACTTGCGAACGAACTTCACGACGGGCGGCTCGTCACCAGGCCGTGAGGGGCTCGCGGTGCCGCCGCGGTAGATGCCCAGGGCGTCCCAATAGCTGCCATCTGTATAGAGTTGAGAGCCGAGCCAGCCGTGCTGCTCCCCGGCTTCGAGCACCACCGCCCCAGCGCCATCGGCGAAGAGCGTGCAGGTGGTCTTGTCTTTCCAGTCGAGGAACCGGCTCATGCCGTAGGCGCCAAGCACCAGCACGGTGCGCATGCGCGCGTCGGCCTGTACGAACTTCGTGGCGGTCTCGAGCGCCGTGACGAAGCCGGCGCAGGCGCAGTTCACGTCGAAGGCGACGGCCTTCCTGGCTCCGAGCTTGTGCGCGACGACGACCGCCGTCGCAGGAGACGGCTGGTCAGGCGTGTCGGTGGCCAGAATGATGAGGTCGACGTCGTCGGGCGACTTCTTCGCGCGCTCGAGCGCCTGCTTCGCGGCCTGGGTGGCGAGATCGCTCGTCACCTGCCCGTCCTCCATGTGGAAGCGGTGCTCGATGCCGGTGTTCTTCACGAGCCAGTCGCTGACGTTCTGACCGAGCAGCTGATCGAAGTACGCGTTGGGCAGCGACTTCGTCGGCACGGCGCAGCCGGTGGCGGTGATGCGGGCGTTCCTCACTTCGCACCTCGGCGCGCGGGCGAGAGCAGGCCATGAGCCACGAACTCGCAGACCTCGTCGACGACGCGGTCGAGCTCTTCGGGCTTGTCCCAGATGACGAAGCGCATGCCGATGAAGTCGGCGACGCCCATGAGCGCGTACGCGATGACTTCAGGGTCGAAGCGGCCGAGCTCGCCCGACGTCATCGACTGCTCGAGGCCGCGCGCGTACGCCTTCGCGAGCTTGCGGTAGTAATTCAAATACACCGGCTCATCGACGAACTCGGCCTGGCGGACGATGCGGTAGAGGTTGCGATGTTTGCCCGCGAACTCGAAGAAGGCGCGAAAGCCGGCCCGCTCCTTGTCGAGGCGCGTCGTCTTCTCTTTGACCGCCACCGACAGCGTCTTTCGCAGCCGCTCCCCGAGCTGCTCGACCAGCTCGACGAAGATGGCGTGCTTGTTCTCGAAGTAGACGTAGAAGGTGCCGAGCGCGACCTCGGCTCGCTGGGTGATCTCGGCGATGGAGCTCTGCTCGAACCCCTTCTCACCGAAGACCAGCTCGGCCGCGTCGAGCAGCTGCTGACGGGTGCGCTTACCGCGACTGGTGAGCTGCTTGGCGGGAGAAGTTGAAGCCTGATTCATGTTTCATACGAAGTCGCATGAACATGAACATGACGTCAACTTCAGGTCGTGGTTTCGTATCGCACAGCGCGTCAAGCGCTGTCGTTTCAAGAAGATGCGTCGACCTTCTCGCTCATCCACCACTCGATGCGGTCCCATGACTCGGCGTGGACGAGGACATCGATGTGGCCGACCCCCTCAAGCCAGACGACGGAGCCGTTCTTCACGTTCGCGAGGATTCGCTTCGAATGCGCGGGGTCGATGAAGGTGTCTCGGGTGCCGTGCAGGAGCAGGACTGGGGCCGAGATGTTGGCGGCGTCGCGCGCGGGAGAGATGTCGGCGACGTGAAAGCCAGACTCCGACTCGGCGAGCTTCGTGGCCTCGGCGAAGGTGGCGTCGTTGAAGAAGAACGGGCGGTGTTCGGCGGCGATGGTGGAGAGGTCGCTGAACGCGGCTCCGGCGACGACGCCGACGACGCGGGCATCGCGCGCGGCGGTCTGGAGCGCGACGGCGGCTCCGAGTGATTCACCGATGAGCACGACGCGCGTGGCGCCGAGCAGATCGATGCCGCGCTTCAGGTCGTCGACCTCGTGAAAGCCGAAGGTGGTGCGCGTGCCTTCCGAGGCTCCGTGAGCGCGCTGATCGAACGCGAGCACCTGGTAGCCGCGCTTCGTGAAGCGTTGCGCCTCGCCCGAGAAGTGCTGCCGGTTGATGTCTTTGCCGTGCACGAGCACGACGAGGCCGCGCGGGGTGCCTTCGGGGTCGAAGACCCAACCGCGAAGGGTGAGCTCGTCGGCCGTCTTCCACGACACCTCGCGGTGCGGGAGCGACGTGCTGCCGATGATGGGCACGCGCATCGGCTTGGTGAGGGCGTTGGCACCGAGCGTGGCGCAGCCAGAAGAGACCACGAGGAGGACGGGCAAGAGACGAAGCATGGTGCCCTCGTGAAGCAAGCCGATGGCCAGCGCCAAGGCCGCGAGTGCGCTCCAGCTCTGTGCAGAAACGTGCGCAACGGAAACTGGTCGTGCGAGCTCCCAGCGAGCCGGCGAAGCTGCTAGCGCGTCGCGAATGCCGAGCACGATGGAGAACGACCGCGCGTGCCTCAGATGCTCACGACCGGCAGTCTGGGTC
The DNA here is from genome assembly GCA_016793585.1 of Archangium sp. The sequence continues at coordinate 4,156 of JAEUJR010000974.1, read as the reverse complement.
GTCGCGAACGGCCAGACCTGGCGGGGCATCCCCAGCGGCTACGAGTACAGCTACCAGTGTACGTCGTGCGGTGCGTCGTTCTCGGTGCTGGGGAACGGCCAGTTCTTCTGGTCGATGATCGGAGTCGCTGGCTTTCTCTGGTTTGCCTCGAGCTTCATCTGGAAAGACGGCGCGCCACACTGGAGCAACGCTGGTGCGATCCTTGTCGTTTGCACCCTGGGGTTGCTCGCTCAGACGATCTACCGGGTTCGAGTTCGCACGGTGACGTCGCCGAGCCGAATCAACACCAACGGCGTCGTCACCCGCTGAGCTGCGCCCTCAGTCGGCCTGATTCGCGAGCACGCGCTTGTAGACGAGCCTTCCGCGACGAATCTCGGCCAGCGCCAACACGTCTCCAGCCGGCCCCGTCACGCGCACCATCGCCTCGTCTGGTCGGGCGACCTCGACGACGCCACCGTGCTTCACGCGATCGGCCTCTGCCTCGTTCGTCTTCACCTCAGGCAGAAAGGCCAACGACTCATCGAGCGATGCGAGCTTGCCCGCGACCGCCTCGGCGCCCTTCTCGACGATCTCCTGCAGCGGAATCGCGCGAGCGATCGAAAACGGCCCGCTCTGCGTGCGTCGAAGCGCCGTCAAATGCGCTCCACACCCGAGCGCCTCGCCAATGTCGGCCGCGAGCGTGCGCACGAAGAACCCCTTGCTGCACGCCACCGACAGCTTCAGCTCATCTGACGTGAAGTCGTTCAACGTCAACGAGAACACCGTCACCGCCCGCGCCTCGCGCTCCACCTCTTCGCCCGCGCGCGCCAGCTCGTACAGCCGCTTCCCGTCCTTCTTGATGGCCGAGTACATCGGCGGCGTCTGCTTCAGCGCTCCGCGGAAGGCCGAGAACACCTGCTCGAGCCGCTCCCGCGTCAACGTCGGCACCACGCGCGTCTGCAGCACCGCGCCTTCGGCGTCGAGCGTGTCGGTCGTCACGCCCAGCTTCAGCGTCGCGTCGTACGCCTTGTTTCCATCGGTGAGCACCTGCGCGATGCGCGTCGCGTCTCCGAGGCACAGGGGCAACACCCCCGTCGCCATCGGGTCGAGCGTGCCCGTGTGCCCGGCCTTCTTCACCTTCAGCGCCCGGCGGACGATCTGGACCACGTCTGACGACGTCGGGCCCTTCGGCTTGTCCACCACGAGCACGCCGTTCACGAACTACCAACCTTCCTTCGCCTTCACTTCCTTGATCAGCCGCTCGATCTTGTCGCCCTCTTCGAGCGAACCATCGAACGTGAAGAACACCTCGGGCGAGACACGCAGCTTCACCTTGCTCGTCACCTCACGACGCACATAGCCCTTCGCCGCGTCGAGGCCGGCCTGCGTCTTGGCCTTCTCTTCTTCGGTGCCGATCATCGAGTAGTAGATGCGCGCGACCCGCAGGTCGGGAGACACCTTCACGCCCGTGATGGTGATGTACCCGATGCGGGGGTCGTGCAGGTCACCCCGAATCAACATGTCCGCGACGGCGGCCTGAATCTCCTGGCCGACCCGCTCGGGTCTGATCTTCGTCGCCATCTCGTCACTCCTCGTCTTCTTCGCGACCGCCGCGCGATGCTTCCCACTCTCGCCGGTTCCGCAGGCTGCGTGCCAGCGCACGGGCATCGTCGAGCGACAGGTTGTTCGGCGCCGAAGGCTTCGGGCCGTTCTTGCGCGGAGCAGACGGCGTCGGCACCGGCGGCTGACGCGCGTGTCGGTCTTCCCAGTCGCCCAGCCCTTCGGCTTCGGCGAGCGAGCGCTCTCCGCGCGGAATGGTGAGGTTCGAGAAGTCGTCGTCTTCGGGGTCTCGCGAGAACAGCTGATCGCCGAACGCGAGAATCTCGATCTCCCGGTGCGCGACCGGCGCGACGTACATGTCTTCGATGTACTGAAGAATCTTGTCCATCATCTCGTTCACGTGGCGGCGCTCGTTGCCCACCACCGCGAGCGCGATGACGCCGCGCGTGTACACGTCGTTGTCTTCGACCTCGGCGACGGCCACGTTGAACTTGGCCTTCACGCGATCGGTCACCCGACGCAGCACCTGCCGCTTGCCCTTGAGCGACCCCGCCGCGGGGATGTCGATCGTCACTCGGGCGACGCAGACGAACATGACCAAAACCGCCCTTCTCTCGATTCGACGACAGGCCAGACCGGAGCACGGCGTTTCCCGAAGGAAGCCGCGCTCCGGCCGCTCACCTCATCAGCTGAGGCTCGGCCGCGTCTCCTCGATCTCGAAGGCCTCGATGACGTCGCCCGGCTGCAGCTCGTTGAAGCCGTCGATGCCGATACCGCACTCGAAGCCCATGGCGACCTCCTTCACGTCGTCCTTGAAGCGACGCAGGCTGGCCACCTTGCCCTGGTAGATCTGCTTGTTCGCGCGGAACAGCCGCAGGAACGCGTTGCGCTTGATGACGCCGTCGAGCACCGACGAGCCCGCGATGGTGCCGAGCTTGGGCACGTTGAAGAGGTTGCGAACCTCGGCCTTGCCCAGCTTCTTCTCGGTGCGAATGGGCTCGAGCAGGTCTTCCATGTGCTTGATGGAGGCGTCGAGGAGCTCGTAGATGATGCTGTACGTCTCCCACTTCACGCCCAGGTGTTTGGCCGCCGCTTCGGCGCCAGACTCGGGCCGCGAGTTGAAGCCCATCACCATGGCGCCGAAGGCCGCCGCGTTGTTGATGTCGGTCTCGGTCATCATGCCGACACCCTTCTGCACGATGGTGACCTTCACCTTCTTGGTCGAGAGCTTGTTCACCGCGTCGGCGCAGGCCTCGAGCGAACCCGAGACGTCTGCCTTGAGGATGATCTTCAGCTCCTTCTGCTCGGCCACCTTCTGCTTGGCGAGCAGGTCTTCGAGCGTCTCGCGCGAGGTCTTGCCGGCTTCGGCCTGGCGCGCCTTCAAGATGCGGTGATCGGCGATCTGCTTGGCGGCCTTCTCGTCGGCGACGATGTTGAAGATGTCGCCTGCGGTGGGCACGCCCGACATGCCGATGACCTCGGCCGAGAAGCCCGGCTTGACCTCGTCGATGGTCTGACCGCGGTCGTTGATCATCATGCGAATGCGGCCGAAGTGAGAGCCGCTGACGAGCGCGTCGCCCTTGCGCAGCGTGCCTTCCTGCACGAGCACGGTGGCGATGGGGCCACGGCCCTTCTCGAGGCGGGCTTCGAGCACGACGCCCATGGCAGGGCGGCCGGCGTTGGCCTTGAGCTCGAGCACTTCGGACTGCAGCGCGAGGTTCTCGAGCAGCAGGTCGAGGCCCATGCGGGTCTTGGCCGAGACGGGCACCATGATGACCTCGCCGCCCCAGTCTTCGGCGAGCAGGCCAGCATCGGCGAGATCCTTCTTCACGCGGTCGGCGTTGGCGCCCGGCAGGTCCATCTTGTTGATGGCGACGACGATGGGCACTTCGGCCTTCTGCGCGTGCTGAATGGCTTCCTTCGTCTGCGGCATGACGCCGTCGTCACCGGCGACGACGAGCACCACGACGTCGGTCACGTTCGCGCCGCGGGCCCGCATGGCCGAGAAGGCCTCGTGGCCAGGCGTGTCGAGGAAGGTGATCTCACCGGCCGACGACTTCACCGTGTAGGCGCCGACGTGCTGGGTGATGCCACCGGCTTCGCCGCCGGCGACGTTCGCCTGGCGAATCGCGTCGAGCAGCGAGGTCTTGCCGTGGTCGACGTGGCCCATGACGGTCACCACGGGCGGGCGCGAGGTGTAGTCCTCGGGCTTCTCTTCGACCTTCGGGAGGAAGTCTTCGACCTCGAAGCCGACCTTCTTGACCGTCCACCCGAAGTCGGCGGCGAGAATGCCGGCCGTGTCGGGGTCGACCATCTGGTTCGCGGTGGCCATCTTCCCGCCGGCCATCAGCTTCTTGATGATGTCCGAGGTCTTGACGCCCATGCGCTGCGAGAGATCGCTGACGGCGATGCCGTCCTGCACCTTGATGACCTTCTTGTCCTCGGCCATCTGGGTGATGAGGGTCTTCTGACCCTTCTTGGTCGGCTTCTTCTTCTTGCCGCGCACGGGAATGGCGGTGCGGCCGAAGATGATCTCGCGAATGTCGGTGGTGCTGGTCGTCTCCTTGTCCTTCTCGCGCTTGCCGGTGCCGCGGCCGCGCTCCTTCTCGCGCGCAGT
>JAEUJR010000950.1 GCA_016793585.1 Archangium sp. | reverse complement strand
CTCCCTGCGGCGGGCCGGCCCATCGACGCACCACCGACCGACTCCTACGTGGGGCTCAAGCCCAAGTCGGCCTCGCAGCCCGAGCTGTCGGAGTTTCCCTCGGGCCCCCGCAAGATCGCGTCGGGTGAAGCGGCGCCCGAGGTGTCTCAGGGCAAGTGGCGCGAACGGGTCTTCACCCCGCGAGCCGTCATGACGAAGGACGAGGTGCTGACCGACCTCGAGGCCTCGGTGCGCGTGGTGCTCGGCAACGCCAACCACGTTCGTGTCGCCTTCGAGGAGCTTCGCCGCGCCTGGCTGCCGACGCTGAGGCAGGCGCTCGAGCAGGCTGGCGGTGATGGCCTCGACGCGTGGCTCGGCATGATCCTCAAACCACCGGCTCGCCCCGGCATGGATCCGCTGTTTCCCACGCTCGTGACCGACTTCGCCCGCCTGCGCGCCGCGAAAGAGCTCGCCGCCTTCGAAGAAGAGGCCCACAAGGTGATCGCGACCGTGCAGCGCGTGCTGGGCTTCGAGAAGCCCCGCAAGCTGTCGTTCAAGGCACTCGAGCGCGAGCTCGAAGGCAAGCTCGAGGTCGACGAGCTGCTGCTGATCGCGGTGAGCGACGACTCCGAGCTCACGCGCCGCCTCAAGGAGATCGGCGGCACCATGGAGAGCCTGCGCGATCAGCTCAAGAAGCGCCCCGGCAAACAGCCCGACGGCATGTTCTCGAACTTCGTGCGCCTCAAAGCCGAGGTGCGCGTGCTCGACGCCGAGCTGCGCCGGCGCGGCGCGCCGCCCTGAGGGCCCGGGTCACTGACACCCCGCGCGGTGCTCGTCGACCCCTCCACCCTCCACGAATCCTCAACGGTTTCGGCAGGCACACCGGCTGCTCTGGTGTCGCCTGTGCGCCACGTCGTCGTCATCAGTGGAGACTCCCAGGTGCTGGAGGGCATGCGGCGATCGCTGCGCGTCTTTCAGAACGCCTGGGCGACTCACTTCGTCGAGACCACCACCGAAGCCCTCGCCGCCCTGACGCTGCACCCCGTCGAGGCGATCATCTCGGACTCGAAGGTGACGGGCCTCGAGCTCGAGGCCTTCCTCGATCTCGTGCGCGAGAAGTGGCCCACCGTCGTGCGCGCAGTGCTCTGCGGCGCCGAGGTGAAGCCCGAGCAGGCGCAGCGCCTTGGCCGGGTCGCGCATCAGGTGCTCAAGAAGCCCCTCATTCCCGGGCAGATGTTCGATCTCGTCGAGCGCGCCTCGCTGGTGCTCGCGACCGTGCGCAGCGAGCGCGTGAAGCTGGTGCTCGCGAAGCTGGGCTCGTTGCCGGCGCTCCCGGCGACGTACGGCCGGTTGACCGAGCTCACCGCGAACCCTGACGTCTCGCTCGACGAGGTCGCCAGCGTCGTCGAGCGCGACCCCGCCATCACGGCGAACGTGCTCAAGATCATCAACTCGGCGTACTTCGGCCTGCCTCGGCGTGTGTCGAGCGTGCGCGAGACGGTGAAGTACCTGGGCATTCAGCCGTTGAAGAACATCGTGCTCACCGTCGAGGTCTTCGAGGGCATGGCGTCTGGCGCCACCGCGAAGGGCCTGCAGATGGATGCGCTCGCCCGCGCCTGCGCGATGCGCGAGTTGCTGGGGCGCACCCCGATGGCCGAGGCTGCCTTCGCTGCGGGCGTTCTCGCCGACGTGGGCCAGCTGCTGATCGCCACGCGGCTGCCGATCGACATGGCGGCGATTCAGAAAGAGATGATCGGCCGCCTGCAGGAGGACGTCGAGCGTGAGCGCCTGGGCTCGTCTCACGCCGAGATCGGCGGCGCGCTGCTCAGCCTGTGGAACCTGCCCACTGCGCTCGTCGAGGCCGTCACGCTGCACCACACACCGCCTGCCGCCGCAGCGACCGCCAACGTGCCCACCGCGCTCGCGCTCGTCTGCGCGATGGAAGAAGAGGCCGTCGCCCGTGACGCGCGAAAGGCCGAGCTGCGCACCACCGTCGAGAAGCTGGCCGAGATGTTCCCGATGGTGAACCTGCAGGCCGTGCGGCGGCAGCTCGCGCCCCGTGAGGTCGCGGTCGCCTGATCACATCTGAATGATGCCTTTGCGCAGCCCTTCGGTGACGGCCTCGACACGGTTGGTGACCTCGAGCTTCCGGTAGATGTGCTCGAGGTGCGTGCGAATGGTGGCCTTCGACAGCGAGAGCATCGTCGCCGCTTCGTTGTTCGACACGCCCTTGGCGATGAGCTGCAGAATCTCGGTCTCACGCGCCGACAGCTTCTTGCCCTCGGGTTCGGGCGGTGTCGGCGCAGCGGCAGGCGCCGCCGACGCTGGAGCGGGGGCTGGCTCGGCGCCGGGCACCTCGGGCACGCGGAAGTGTTTGAGCAGCCGCCGCGCGAGCGAGGGCTGAATCACCGTGCCGCCCTGAGCGACCTCCTTGATCGCCTCGACCATCTTGTCGGCCGGTGTGCCCTTGAGCAGGTAGCCCGAGGCGCCTGCCTGCACGGCCTCGAGCACTTTGTCCTCTTCGTCGAAGATCGTGAAGATGAGGATCTCGACCTTCGGCACCTCGGCCTTCACCACGCGCGTCACGTCGATGCCGCTCATGCGCGGCAGGCCGAGATCGAGCAGCACCACGTCGGGCTTGAGCCGCCGAATGTCGTCGAGCGCCGTCTCTCCCGAGAGCGCGGTGCCGATGATCTCGAGATCGCTGCTGGCCTCGAGCAGCTTCAGCTGGTTCTTCAGAATCTTCGATTGGTCCTCGACGACGTAGACGCGAATGCGGGGCGACGGCGCGGCGGGGGTTTCCATGGGTTACTCCGTGAGTGGGACACTGAAGGTGACGTGCACGCCCGCGCCCGGCTTCGCGTCGACGTTCACGGAAGCGCCCACCTTGTTGGCGCGCTCCTGCAGGTTGATGAGCCCGTAGTGCCCGGGCCGTTTCGTCTCGGGGTCGAAGCCTTCGCCGTCGTCCTTCACCGAGAGCTGCACCCGCTCGGGCAGGAACGTGAGCCGCACGTCGACCTGCTTCGCTTTGGCGTGTTTGAGCGCGTTGGTGAGCAGTTCCTGCAGCACGCGGAACATCGCGAGCGACGACTCGGGTGACATCTTGCCGATGTACTCACCGCTCTTCTCGAACCTCACCGGCAGCTGCGTGCGCTCGCCGAACGTCTTCACGTAGTCCTCGACGCCGTGCCCGAGATCGAAGTCTTCACGCATCATTCGCAGGCTGCGTCGCAGCTCTTCGATCGACTCCTCGGCAGAGGCCTTGATCTCGCCGATCTCCTTCAGCAGCACCTCGTCTTTCGCGAGCGAGGTCAGGTACTCGGACTGGATGATGAGCGACGAGAGGCTGGCGCCGAGGCCGTCGTGAATCTCGCGAGCGAGGCGGTTGCGCTCTTCGACGACGGCCAGATCTTTCAGGTCCTGCTGCAGCTCGATCACCTCGGTGTGCGCCGAGGTCTCGCGCTGGTTCAGGTACACCAGCACGTAGATGATGATGAAGTTGAGCGCGAGGTACCAGAGCAGCGTGAGAATCTCGATCGCCGTCGGCGTGCGGTTCAGCAGCTGATCGATGCGCGTGACGATCGGCAGCGCGAGCAAGGGCGGCAGAATCGCGAGCGGCTTGGGGAAGAGCAGGGCGAAGAGCGTCGTGAAGAGCAGCTGTGACGCGAGCAGCGGGTTCGCGAGACCGCCGCCGGTGATCGGCTTGGCGACCACGATCACCATCACCACGAGATCGATGAGCAGGGTGACGTAGGTGAAGGGGCTGCCGTACCTGGGGTGCGCCAGCGTCAGGTAGTTCGCCACGCTGTAGAGCAGCATGAAGAAGTACATGCCGAACGAGAGCGGCGTGAACCCGAAGTACACGCGCCACACCGGCACCGCGAGGATCAGCAGGCCGAGCGAGAGGAACGTCATGCGCGCGTAGAAGAGGGCGCGGGCCCGGGCGATGAACCGATCGCGCAGCCACGACAGCGACGCGTCTCCGGCCGAGGCCTGCTGCGAGAGCCCGCGCTTCTCGAGCACCTGCTTCACCCGCGCGCGTCGATCGTCGTTTGCCGCCACGACGGGCAGCCTAGCGCGGTCGGGGTTGCCCACCGATGCGAAAGCCGTCACAACGCCGCTCGTGCGCCCTGCCTCGGTCGCCATCGTCGGAGTCGGCGGCCTCGGGTGCCCGGTGTCGTTGTCGCTCGCGCGCGCTGGCGTCGAACGAATGACCCTGATCGACGCCGACGTCGTCGACGTCACCAACCTGCATCGCCAGCCGTGGCATCACCCCGCCGACGTCGGCACGCCCAAGGTCGAGTCGGCCGCGCGCAAGCTGCGTGCGCAGTTTCCCTCGCTCGCCGTCGCCACGCGGCGCGAGTTCGTCACCGCCGCGAACGTCGAGCAGCTGTTCCTCGAGCACGAGCTGGTCGTCGACGCGACCGATGGGGTGGGCACCAAGGTTCTGCTGTCTGACGCCGCGGTGCTCACGAAGCGGCCGGCCGTC
>JAEUJR010000948.1 GCA_016793585.1 Archangium sp. | reverse complement strand
GACGTCGCAGGCGTGCGCGACCCAGGCATGCAACTACCAGTGGGTGACGAGCGCGTTCAGCACCTGCTCGACGGTGTGCGGCCCGGGCATGCAGACGCGCACGGTGACGTGCCGTGAGCTGACGTCGATGACGACGGCGGCTGATGCGCAGTGTTCGGGCGCTGGCGCGAAGCCGGCCACGTCGCAGAGCTGCAACCTGCAGGCGTGTACCTATCAATGGGTGAGCAGCGCGTTCAGCACCTGCTCGGTGGCATGCGGTGGAGGCACGCAGACGCGCACGGTGACGTGCGTGGAGCAGCCGACGATGGCCACGGTCGCCGATTCGCAGTGCGCGAGCGCCGGGACAAAGCCGGCGACATCGCAGACGTGCAACCCGCAGGCGTGCGCGACGTTCGACTGGTTGGTGGGCAGCTTTGGAGTGTGCTCCGCGACCTGCGGGAGTGGACCGCAGACGCGCCCGGTGACGTGCGTGCAGACAGGCTCGACGACTCCGGTGGCTGAGACGCAGTGCACCCAGCCGAAGCCGGCAGTGTCGATGAACTGCATGGGCATGGCGTGTGTCGACGCGGGCGCGGGTGGTGGGACGGCGACGGCTGGTGGCAACGCAGGTGGTGGATCCGCGATGGCCGGTGGATCTGCGATGGCTGGTGGATCAGCGATGGCTGGTGGATCCGCGACGGCTGGTGGATCCGCGACGGCTGGTGGATTCGCGACGGCTGGTGGATTCGCGACGGCTGGTGGATTCGCGACGGCCGGTGGGTCCGCGATGGCCGGTGGATCCGCAGGTGGTGGTTTCTCGACCGCTGGTGGATCCGCGACGGCAGGCGGCGACGCGACCGGAGGAGGCGACGCTGCGGCCGGTGGAGCCGCGACCGCTGGCGGAAGCGCAGGTGGCGACGCGACTGCAGGCGGATCCGCAGCTGGAGGACCCACCGCGGGCGGCGGCGAAGCGGGTGGCGAAGCTGGTGCGACCGGCTCCGTCGGCTGCTCCTGCAGCGCGTTCGACAGCTCGACCGCGTGGCTCCTCGGGCTCCTCACCCTCGCGCTGGCGCGGCGCCGCCGTTCGAGATGACACGCACGCCCTCACGCGGCGTGGAAACTGGCCCAGTCGAAACGAACGAGCTGCTGCTCCGGGTGCCACTCGAGCTCGCCCGCCTCGGCGAGCGTCGCGTACCGCTCGAGCACCTGCCCCCAGGTGTCGCCGAGCACCACGAAGTCGCACTCTGAGACCAGCTTGATGAGCTGCCCCGAGACGCCAGCCGGCGCGGGCACGAAGTCGAAGAACACCGAGTCGCCAGTCCAGTACGGCATGCCCGAGACGGGCACCCGGCCGGGGTCGAAGACGACGGCACGCACGCGCTCGGTATTGAACAGCTCGAACACGTCTTCATCGCGCGAGTGGCTGTGGTTGCGCTCGTACTCCGCGAGCAGGTCGTCGACCGAACCGAGCCGGCCGCCCAGCCACGACGCGCCCGAAGCTCGCTGGCCATCGAACATCGAGAGCGACTCCACGAAGTCCGGCGGTAGCTCACGCCCGATGGCCTGCTCGAGCCGCTTCACCGATTCAGCACTGGCGGCTGGCCCGAGCGCGAGCTCGATGCCCGAACGCTCGCACCAGCGCCTGATGCGAGCCCACGACCTCGCTACACCGCTCACGGCTTCTTCGCGGGAGCCGGAGCTGGCTGCTCGTCGTCGTCGGTGTCGGGTGTGAGGGGAAACATCGTGCCGTCGTCGCGCTGCCCGACCGCGAAGCCGGTGAACCGCTCAGGCCGCACGTTCTTCGGCGCCGGAGGCACGGCCGCCGCGACCTCGGCCTCGAGCTCGGCCAGCGACGCCTCTTCTTCTTTGGTCAAAGGCATCACGGCACCTCTTCGAGATAGATGACGTTCTTCGAGAGCTTCTTGTCGAAGGCGTTCTTGAGCACCTTGAACTCGGTGCCGGGCGCGAAGAGCACCTCTTTCTCGTCGGGGAACTGCGACAGCATCGACACGTCTTTGCCGCCGCCCTTCGATTTGATGACGAACATCGTGTTCTTGTTGAAGAGCTGCTCCTGCGTCTGGCCGAGCACCATGGCCTTGTTCTGCGTGGTGCTGGTGAAGCCTCGCTCCGAGATGGTCTCGCCCACCTTGTACCCGGCGAGCCGCTCGGGCGTCATGTTCGCGCCGCGGTACACGGTGCCCTTCACCTCGGGCATCGCCTTGAGCCCCGACGCAGCCGTCTTCACGATGGGCGCCATCTCTTTCAGCGCCGTCTTCGAGCCGCGCAGGCCCTCGTTCATCTTGATGTAGCCGTTGGCGGTGTACTCGCGCAGCCCGATGAGGTCGTCGGTGCTCACCTTGGCGAGCGAGGGCGTGTTCTTCTTGGTGAACTTCACCATCGACTCGTGCGTGTCGAAGGTGCCCTGCTCCTTCAGCATCGCCTTCGCGGCCGACTTCGTCGCGGCGTCGGACTTGATGGTCGAGAGGTCGACCGGCGCCTTCTCGCCGGGGAACTTCGTCGCGACGACGTTCTGACGCATCGGGTTCACTTCACCCGCCACCACCTTCGCGCCCGCCATCGCCGCCGACTGGAGCGCCGACTTGCCGCCCGCGAGCCCCGTCGACGCGAGCCCTTCGACGAGGCCCGCGTTCCACGTCTCGTCACGCAGCGCCGTGTCGGCCGACCCCTGAATGAAACCCGAGACCGCGCCCGAGACGGCCTCCTGCGCGACCTTGCCCATCACCGTCGAGGCGGCCTTGCCGACGACCGCGCTGCCTGCCGTGCCACCGAGGCTCGAGATGACGCCCGACGCCGCGTCACGCATCGCATCGTCTTTCGCGTACGCGCGGCCTTCCATCGCGCCACGCGCGGCGACCGACGCACCGGCACCTGCAGCAGCGGTGACGAGCAGCGGAGCGCCAGCGCCTGCCGTCGCGACGGTGGCAGCGACGGCGGCGACCGTTCCTGCGGCCTGCGCGGCGGTGGCCTTCTGCGCGACGTACGTCTTCGCTTCACCCGTCGAGCGCGCGACGAGCTCGGCCACGCGCGCCTGCTCCGCCGCGTCGAGGTGTCCGTCCTTCTTTCCAGCGGCGAGCGCCTGCTGCGCAGCCCTGGTGGCTTCGTCGAGCCGGCCGCCGGAGTCGCTCACGCGGTCCATCACGAAGCGGCTGACGGCGTTGAAGCCTCCCGAGCGCTCGAAGTCGTGCCGCTGCTGGGCCTGGCTGAGCTGCTCTTCTGGCGTCGTCGGCGCGCCCTGCAACGCCAGCTTCGCTTCGAAGCGTGCGCGGCCCGAGAGCTCCTTCTCGATGGTGGCGTCGAGCGAGGTGCCGGTGCGCTGCTGGAAGTCGGCCTTCAGCTTCGCGACGTCTTCCTTCGAGCGGCCGGCGAGCACCGAGTCGATGGCCTTCTCGTCGGCGCCGAAGCCCTTGAGCGCAATCTGAATGCGGTCGACGTCGTCGAGCGTGCCCGCGAACGCCTTGCTCAGCCGCTCGCCTTCACGGCCACCGAAGCGCTGCACCACGTCGGCCTCGAGGCTGGTGCCGTACTTCTGCTGGTACGTCTTCTGGAGCGCGCCGCGCTCCTGGGGCGAGACGCCT
>JAEUJR010000942.1 GCA_016793585.1 Archangium sp. | reverse complement strand
CGCGAACAACGGCGTCACCAACGCAGGCGACATCTGGCAGACGGTGAAGGGCCGCGCGTCTGAAGGCGTCACGCTGTCGGCCATCGGCTTCGGGCTCGGCAACTACAACGACGTGCTCATGGAGCGCCTCGCCGACATGGGTGACGGCCACTACGCGTACGTCGACAAGCTCGACGAGGCGAAGCGTGTCTTCGTCGAGAACCTCACCGGCACGCTGCAGGTCGTCGCGAAGGACGTGAAGCTGCAGCTCGAGTTCAACCCCACCATCGTCGAGCGCTACCGCCTGCTCGGCTTCGAGAACCGGCTGCTCGACAAGCGCGACTTCGCCAACGACAAGGTCGACGCGGGTGAGCTCGGCGCAGGCCACTCCGTCACCGCCATCTACGAGGTGAAGCTGAAGGCCCAGAGCGACGCGCAGTCGTTCGCCATCTTCCGCGCGCGGTACAAGCAGCCCGTGGGCGGAGCGTCGCAGTTGGTGGAACGTGCGCTGCCGACCTCGGTGATTCGCGCCGATCGCAAGTCGGCCACGCCGCCGGCGCGGCTGTCGCTCGTGGTGTCGGGGTTCGCGGAGAAGCTCCGTGGCAGCTACTGGGCGCGCACGCTCACCTGGGAGGCGCTGCTCGCGCAGGTCGCCGAGCTTCCGCCCTCGCTCGCGCAGCGGCCCGACGTCGTCGAGTTGGCGCGGCTCATTCGCGCGGCGCAGACGCTCGATCGCCGGCCCGATCGCTTCGAGACGAAGGCGCCGGTCGCGACCATGGACTTCGATCGCCTGCCGGTCATCGAGTGACGCGACGCCGCTCCACCAGCACGCCCTTCGTGGTGGGGCTCGTCGTGCTCTCGCTCTTCCTCGCAGGGTTGGTGGGCGTGTTCCTTCGGGAGGACGAGGCGCGACGTTCGGAGACCGAAGGCCAACGCGCCGCGCTCGAGGCGTACGCGTCGGCCACGCTGCGTCGAGCCCTGGAAGACGAGTGGCGGCTCGGGGTCGCCTTGATGGACTCGGCGCTCGCGGAGCCGTTGCTCGACGACGCTCGGCTGGTGCTCGTGAGTGACGGCGTGCCGTTGTTGCCGCGCCGTGCACGAGGCACGACCGATGGTGTCGTCGCGGCGATGAACGCGCTCCTCGCGACCACGGTGGACGACCCTGACGATTCGCCCCCTGCCGAACGGCGCCGCTTCGTGACGCGGCTCTCCCGCGCGCTGGTGACTTCGAACAAACCCGAGATCGAATCGAACGTGCGCGGGCTGCTGACTCACCGCCGCCAGTTCCGTCTCGGGCCCGTCGACGATCTCTCCACCGTGCTCGCGATGGTCGAGCTGCTGCAGACCCGCTCGAAGCCCGCGCCGGAGTTGATGGAGCGCGTGCTGCGCGACGGCTTCACCCCGCAGGAGGCCGGGCTGCAACGTCACGTGCTCGAGCTGAGCGAACGGCTCTCGGCCGACGAACTCACGCGCGTATGCGCCATCGTCGAGCGGCAGAGCCAGCGCGCGCTGGTGCAGGTGAACGACTTCATGGCCCGGTGCGCTGCGGTCGCCAGCCCACCACCGGGGCGCCTCTTTGACGTTCCGGCGGGGCTCTCGGTACACGCCGGCTTCGTGCTGCGCGGTGGGCCCGAGGTTCGTGGCGTCGCGGTCGCGATTCCCGCGTTGCTCGAGGCGCAGCAGACCTCGATGCGCGAGCGCGGCCTCATCGGCCAGACCGACACGCTCGAGCTCTCGTCATCGGAAGGGCTCGTCGACGCACTGCTCGTCCAGGTCGAGTCGCCGCGTTGGCTCGAGGCGGCACGGCAGCGACGCAGCGCGCTCCAGCTCAAGCTCGTGCTCCTCGCCATCGCCTTCCTGCTGGGAGTCGGGCTCGTGATGCTCGCGTTCACGGTGCAGCGTCGTGAACAGGCGCTGCTCGACACCCGCAACGAGCTCGTCGCCACCGTGAGCCACGAGTTGAGAACCCCGCTCGCCTCGCTCCGGGTGATGGCCGAGACGCTCGAGCGCAAGACGGCTGGGGTCGTCGAAGCGAAGGACTGGCCGCAGCGAATCGTGGCCGAGGTCGATGGGCTGGCTGCGCTCGTCGAGAACATTCTGTCGTTCAACCGGCTCGAGCGCGGGCGTGACGTGCTCCATCGTCAGCCGTGGGCGCTCGATGAGGTGCGTGCCTGGCTCGAAGCCGATGCTCCCGGGGTGCTGCTCACCGTACAGGGAACGAGCGGGCTCACGCTCGACGCCGACCCGACGTGGATGAAGGTGGTGTTCCTCAACCTGCTGCGCAACGCGCGCAAGTACAACGAGCGCACGCCGGTGACGTTCCTCGTCGACGCGAAGGAAGAGAACGGCTCGGTGGTCATCGCCGTGAAGGACAACGGCATCGGCATCGAGCGCGCGCAGTGGGAGTCGGTCTTCGAGGCCTTTCACCGGCTCCGCGACGCGCGAGGGCGGGGTGGGGGCGGCAGCGGGCTTGGGCTCGCGGTCGTGCGTCGCGTCGTCGAAGGCCACGGCGGCACCGTGCAGGTGGCTGATTCTTCGAGCGAAGGCACCACCTTTCGCCTCGTGCTACCCCTTCGTCACATTTCGTGAAGCTCTCGTCCCAGTTCGGGCACGCTGGGCACGTGCGCGTCGTCCTCCTCTTCCTGCTGGTGGCGTGTGCTCCGCGCCCGACGGTGCTCGGCGCGCAGTTCATCGACGCTGGAGTCGACGCGGGGGCGCTGACCTTCAAAGCCGCGTCTGCGGTTGGGCCGCTCTCAGAGACGAACTGCCGAAAGCGGTTTCAGCCGGTGTACCCGCCCGGCTGTTTCGGAGGCTCCGGCCCGCCGCCCGAGCAGTGCGTCGTCGCGCAGTGGCCCGATGGCGGCGTCACCCTCGTCACCAGCGTGCCCACGCGTGGCGACCTCGTCATTCGCAACCTGCACGGGCTCGACGGCACGCGCGTGGTCGTCGAGGTCGCGAGCGTGACGTCTGCAGCTCCCGTCGAGGTCTCGGCTTTCGACGTCGACGGTGGCGCGCCCGGTGTGCCGCTGCTCTCGGCCTCGGCGTACGCGACGGTTCCCTCGATGACGGTCACCGGCTCGAGCTGGGACGCGGTGGTCTGCGAAGGTGTCTGCGTCTTGCGTGAAGGCCGTCTCGACGGCACCTCGTCAGCCATCGTCGCGAGCAACGTGCTTCGCCCCTCGCCGCGCGCCAGCCTCGTTCGCTCGGGCGCCACCCGCGCGTGGACGACCGACGCCGGCGTGACGACCAGCGCCACACCTTCGCTCGTCACCTCGGGCCCGGGCCTCGTCGCCTTCGACGCCGACGGCGTGCTGTACGCCACCGAGGGCTCGAAGCTGCTCCGCGCGCCCGATGGCGCTCGCAGCGAGCTGCGCGGCGATCTCGACTCGCCGGTCGGCCTGTTCCTCGTCGAGGGCCACGCGTTGGTCGTCGAGGCGCGCCGGGTGCGTGCGTTCCCGAAGCAGGGCGGAGCACCTCTCACGCTCTACGAACTCGCGCCGTCGAACCTCGGCACGCTCTCGGCGCCACGGCTCGTCGGGGGCCGGCTCTTCTTCGATCAGGTCTGCGAGCGTGTCACCCCCGCCGTCGACGTCTCGGGAAACGTCGAGCTCGACTTCGTGCTGGGTGACGCGCGCTGGCTCAACGAAGACCCGGCGTTTCCCTTCGTTCCCGGCGCGCGGCCCGACGCGCCTGGCTACCGCGACGTCTTCACCTCGGCCGAGGTCATCGTCGGACTGGTGGAGTGAGCCATCGCAGGTACCATGCACCCCGATGCGAGTCTTCGTCGTGGCGGTCGTGGTGGTGGTGACTGGTTGCAAGAAGCCCGCGCCGGCCGTCGATGCAGGAGTCGCCGTCGAGGCGCGCTCGAGGTGCAGCACCTTCGCCGCGTGCGCCGCCGAGTGCGACCAGGGCCGCGGCGAGTCGTGCGCGAGCGCTGCCGTTCGCGCCTTCGCAGGCATGGGCACGGCTCGCGATCTCCAGGCCGGGTGGGCGTTCGAAGCGAAGGGGTGCGAAGTCGGTCATCTTCCTTCGTGCGCGCGCCTCGGGCTCGCGACCTCGGCCGACGCGGGCCTGTCGCCAGCTACGGCGCTGCGTCGCGCGACCGATGGCCTGCCAGCGCGGTGTGCGGCGAACGACGGCGAGGCGTGTGACTACGCCCATCGCCTCGGGCTCGACGGCGGCTTCGGGTTGCGCGCGGTCGAGCTCTTCGCGAGCTCGTGTGACGCCGGCGTGGCCGAGTCGTGCAACCGCCTGGGCGTGGCGCTCTTCGACGCAGCGTGGAGCGCGGCCGACCCGCTCGGGGGCGCTCGAGCCTTGCAGCGTGCGTGCGACCTGGGCCTCGCCGGCGCGTGCGCGACGCTGGGCATTCACACCCTTCAGGGCCGGGGTGTGGAGATCGACGAGCCGAAGGGCCGGGCGCTGCTCAAACGCGCGGGCCAGCTGTCGGCCGACGCCGGTACGAACTGAGCGAGACCTTCTTGCGCTGACCGCTGGTCGGGCGCCACCCGCCGCTCGTCGTCGCTCGACCGCCGCCGGTCGCGCGGCTGCGGCGTGAGCGGCGCGAGTCCGTACCTTGTCGTGCATGAAGCGCACGGCCCTCGTCGTCGGTCTCGCCATTCTCCTCGGTGTCGGTGTGGCGCTGGCCCGGCCCGCGCCCGGGGCGAACCCGCTGGCCGAGTACGGGCTGTCACAGCCGACGTCGCTCCACGGCGAGGTGCTCGAGCGCGTTCCCGCCGGCAGCTACCTCTACCTTCGGCTGCGTGACGACGCGGGCCGCCAGCACTGGGTCGCCACGCTCCGCGCCACTGCCTCGCAGACCGACGACGTGACCGTCACCGTCGTCGCGCGCGCGCCCTCGTTCACCTCGAAGCGCCTCGCCCGCGCCTTCGAGCCCCTGCTGTTCGGCGCCGTCTCTCCCACCCCGAAGAAGGAGTCTCCATGAAGCGCTCGTTGCTCTCGTTGCTGCTCGTCGCCTGTGGCGGCGGCATGTCGACGCCCACGCCCACCATCACCCTCGAGAAAGGCCAGTCGGTGCTCACCGTGCACGTCGAGCGGGTGAAGACCGACAAGGGGCCCGTGTTGTGCGACCTCTTCAACGCGGCCGACGGCTTCCCCGGCGCGAGCCCCATCATCGGAGGCTCCATTCGCCTCGAGGCGAGCGCCGCGCCCGTCTGCACCTGGCGCGAGCTGCCGGCCGGCTCGTACGCCGTCAGCGTCATTCAAGATGAGAACGCGAACGGCTCGCTCGACATGAACACCTTCGGGGTGCCCACCGAGGGCTACGGCGCGAGCAACAACGTGCTGCCGGCCACCTCGGCGCCGCGCTTCGTGGACTCCGCCCTCACCCTCGATGGCACTGCCGCCAGCGAGCTCACCGTTCGCCTCAAGAACTGAAAGCGAAAGACACCATGCGCACCACGCTCCTCGTCCTGTTCACGCTCACCGCCTGTGGCCCGATGGAAGACCCCGACGCGCTGCCAGCGGTCGACGAAACGAAGTGCACGAAAGACGCGCTCGAGGCCGATGGCCTCGACTCCGCCGAGCTCACCGCGCTGCCTGCGGGCCAATACGTCATCACCACCACGTACCTGAGGCTGCCGCACCGCAAGAGCGCGCTCAAACGGTTCAACGAGCTCGTGGCGCCGATGACCGACGAGCTGAAGAACCACCAGGGCCTCGTGCGCGTCACCACCCGCCTGTCGACCTCGTGCAACACCGCGCGCACCCTCTCGGTGTGGAAGAGCGAGCTCGACATGTACCGCTTCGTGAATGGCGCCTCACACGCGAAGGCGATGGGGGCCGTGACGCAGGTGAGTCGTGGCGGCAGCGTGACGACGCACTGGCCTGGCTCCGAGACCGAGGCCACCTGGCAGACCGCCACGCAGAAGCTCGCCGCCGACACCGACGGCCCGACGTACTGAAACGACTGGGCCCGGGTGGAGACGCGCTCCAACCCGGGCCGGGCCCGCTTCAGCGGGGTCGCTTCACCTCAGCGGCAGATGCCGTTCTGGCACGTCTGGTTCATGGCCGTGCAGTCGCGGTTGGTCATGCAGCTCTGCGCAACGGTGCAGGTGTTGTTGATGCAGACCTGCCCGCTCGCGCACACCGCGCCGCCGCAGGTGACGGCCGTGCCGCAGAAGCCCGTCGCGAGGCAGACCAGGCCCATCGGGCACACCGTGCCGGGGCCGCACTGCAGGGCGCTGCCACCGTCGACGTTCGTGCCGGGGCACGCAGGGAAGGTGCAGTTCGGGCCGGTGCGCGAGACGAAGCCGCCGTTCGGGCACGCCTGCACGTCGGCCGGGCACACCATGCCGCCGTCGGCCACGCCCGCGTCGGAGGAGGGACACGCAGGGAAGGTGCAGTTCGGGCCCGTGCGGGAGACGAAGCTGCCGTCGGGGCACATCAGCGCGTCAGCCGGGCACGCCATGCCGCCATCGGTCGGGCACGCAGGGAACGTGCAGTTCGGGCCGGTGCGCGACACCGAGCTGCCGTCGGCGCAGCGGAGCACGTCGGCCGGGCACACGCCGCCGTTCGAGCACTGGCCGTTGAGGCAGACCTGACCGACTGGGCACGTCGCGTTCATGCCGCACGACGAGGGGGTGGTGCAGCGGCCCGCGGTGCAGACCTGGCCCTGGGGGCAGTTGCTGTTCGCCATGCACGCGCCCGACGAGACGCAGACGCCGTTCACGCACGAGAGGCCCGCGGCGCACGGCTGCATCGGGTTGCACTGCGACGACGTGGTGCAGCGGCCAGCGACGCAGAACTGGCTCACCGGGCACTGCGCGTCGGTCATGCAGCCCGTGGCGTTCGGCACGCACACGGCGCGCGTCGGGTCGCAGGTGGTGCCGGTGGGGCAGGTGACGCCCGCGGCTCCGCAGCCCGCGACGCAGGCGCCGTTCACGCACAGCGAGCCCTGCGCACAGTCCATCGAGGTGGCGCACTGCGACGGCGTGCGGCAGACGTTCGTGTTCGGGTCGCAGACCTGACCCATCGGGCACGGCGCTTGGGCGCAGCCACCCACGCACACGCCGTTCACGCACGAGAGCCCGGGCGAGCAGGTGTTCATGCCGTTGACGGTGCAGGTCGGCGGCGGCGTGCGCACGCACTGGGCGGTGGCGGGGTCGCAGACCAGGCCCTGGGGGCACGGCTGCATGGCGTTGCACTGGGCGACGCAGGTGCCGTTGACGCAGACGCTGCCGCTCGCGCAGGCCGCGTTCATGCCGCACTGCGGAGGCGGGGTGCTGCAGGTGCGCGTCGCGGCGTCACAGCGCTGGCCCATCGGACAATCGGCGTCGGCCACGCAGCCCGAGCTGCACACGTTGTTGCGGCAGGTCTGGCCCATCGGGCACGCCACCACGCCGCCACAGCCCGTCGCGCACGAGCCGTTCACGCAGGCGGCGCCGGCCGGGCAGTTCGCGCACTGCGGAGGGCGCGGCTGGCAGGTGCCGACGCAGCTGGTGCTGCCCGCCATGCACGGCGGCTGAAGGCAGAGCGACGTCGAGGGGCAGTCGGCGTTCGAGCGGCACTGGTTGCTGGCGGGGCGGCAGCGGGCGTTGCGGCACACCTGCCCCGTCGCGCACTGCGCGTCGGCCATGCAGGGGCGGCGACGCATCGGCTGAAAGCTGGTGAAGCCGTCGATGGTGAAGGTGGCGCGGCCCTGCGCGTCGAGCGTCACCTTGTCGGCGCCGAGCTCGAACTGCGTGCCGTCGGCCTCACGCACCAGCACCGTGATTTCGTCGCTCGAGTCGCCGAGCGTCACCGGCAGCGTCATGCGCGCGGGCTTCGTGAACTTCGTGCCAGCAGGGCCCCAGATGGCCACGGGGCCGGCGGCCGTGTCGGCGTCGAGCAGGCTCTCCATGCCGATCTCGAGCGTGATGACGGTGTCTTGCGAAAGGGAGTCCGCCGGAATCTCGAGCGAGGTGCCTGCGAGCAGGGCGCTGTCGTTCGTCGACACGCTGATGGTCTTGCCCTGCGAGGCGCCGACGGGGTCTGACTTCACGTACTTCGAGCCAACGGGGTCGGTGGTGCAGGCGGCGAGGGCGAGCAGGGCGCAACAACAGCTCGCGAAGAGAGAGGGTCTGTGGCTCATGTGCGGGCTCCGGGTGACGCGTGTGTCGATGAATGTCGCGAGGGGCTGCAGACGTTCATGGGCACGAAGAGAAAAACGGCGGCGGCGACTTCAGGGCCTTCGCGGCGGTGCAGGCTTCGGCCGTCTTCCCCTGCGCCTGAAGGGCTGACGCACGCACCGCGCGCACCTCGTCGAGGCGTTCGCTGTCGGGGAAGCGTGAGAGAAAGGCGTCGGCGCGGGTGACGACGTCGGGCCAGCGCGAGAGGGCGACGGTGGCCTCGAGGGCCGAGAGCGCGCGCTCGAGCGAGAGGCTGCCCGAGGGAAACCGGGCGTCGCCTTCGTCGAACGAGGCGAGCGCGCGGGCCGGTGCCTTGAGCTGGCGGAACTCGAGCTCGCCGCGTTTGAACAGGGCCGACTCGGCGCGCAGCGAAGACGAGGCCGCGACGACGCTCAAGGCGGTGCTGGCGTCGTCCCAGCGGCGCTCGGTGGCGGCGAGGTCAGCCGCTGCTTCTGCGCGGAGGATGGGCGCTTCGGCGCTCTCGAGCGCGAGCACGGCCGAGAGGTCGGAACCCGGCGTCGCCCGCAGCCGCGCTCCGTCGACGAGCACGGTGCCTTCGTTCGCCACGACGGCGACGGCGTCACCCGCGACGGTGATGGAGGCGATGGCGGCGTCGATGGAGACGGTCTTTCCCGCGGCCTTCACCGTCACCGGCGTCGACCACGCGCTCACCTGCAGCGTTCCCGTGTGCAGGGCGAGCGCGGCGCCGTCTCCGTCGACGCGGGCGTTCGTCGACACCCACGCGAAGCCGTCGGCCTGCCGCGAGGTCGAGGTCGTCTTCGGCCACGCGACGAAGCCTGCGACGAGCACGAGGCTGGCGGTGGCGACGAACGTCACCACGCGCACGGAGCGCTTCTTCGGCGCCTGCATCGAGCGCCAGACCCGCTCCTTCACGGCCGGGTGCGGCGCGGCGGTGGCTTCGCGGTATTCGCTGCGCCAATCGGTGCTCATGGCTCGACTCCCAACTCGCGGGCGAGCGCCTGGAACTCGCGCCGCGCGTAGAACAGACGGGTTCGCACGGTCTCGACGCGGGCTCCGGTGAGCTCGGCGATCTGCTCGTGCGTCAGACCTTCGATTTCGAAGAGGGCGAAGGCCTCGCGTTTCTCACGCGAGAGCTTTCGAAGAAGGTGCTCGACCGCGCGCAGGGTGTGGCGGGCCTCGACCCGGCCTTCCATCGAGTCGAGCGGCTCGCTCTTTCCGAAGAGGCTGGCGAAGACGTCGCGCACGCGGTGGCGGCGGAGGCGGGCCGAGACGACGTTGGCGACGATTCGGTAGAGCCACGTCGTGAAGCGGCCCCAGGTGAAGGTGTGCAGCTGCTGCCAGGCGATCTGGAACGACTCCTGAACCGCGTCTTCGACGTCGGCTTCGGGCAGACCGAGGCGGCGCGCGGTACGCCAGGCGAAGTCGAAATGTTCGTCGTACAGCGAACGCCACGCCCCTTCGTCTCCAGCCCGACAGCGCTCGACGAGCGGGTTCGGGCCCGCCAGCTCGGGAGGAAGTTCAAGGGGTTGTGAGGTGGCGGTGGCCAGCACGGGAGCGTCCATCGCTGAATGTCCCGAGCCGCGCCCCGCGTTCATCGCGTTCTGCCGCCGGCAGCGAGCGTGAGCAGGAGGTCGAAGCGCGGCGTCTCGACCGAGGTCTGGAGGCCCTGAAGCTCGAGCTTCGTCGTCGTGAGGTTGATGAGGAGCGAGAGGTCGAGCGCGAAGAGGACAGACCCGAGACCGAAGGCGACGCGGCCACCCAGGCCGGTGGTCGGCGTCGGGGCCAACACGGTGCGGGTCTGGAAGAGGTACGGGCCTGCAGCGGAGCCGATGGCGATGCGGGCTCCGGCGCGCAGACCGCCACAGAGCGAGATGGTGCGCTCGAGACAGACCATCGCGTGAGGCAGGACGAAGACGGCGCGGGTCGTCAATGTGCCGCGTTCGCGACCTGTGAGGTCGTCGAGCACGAGCGTGGAGCTGCCGAAGGAGAACGCGGCGAGGAGCCCAAAACGCCAGAGCGAGTTGGTGAGCGCCGCGTCGGCGGAGAGGAGGGGGCTCACCGTCGAGGGGGCTGGCAGGTCGAGACCGGCTGCGGCGGTGGCTTCGAAGCGCAAGGAGCCGAGCTTCGATTCCATCGGCTCGTCTGCGAACACGTGCAGGGAGCGCGTGCGGCTTCGAGTGGCGCCATTGGTGAGCGTCGGGCGAGGCAGCGCCGGGTCGGTCGGAGCGGATGGCGTCGTCGCGTCGGGAGCGCTCGTCGTGTCGCGCGCAGTCGTGTCACGCGCAGTCGTGTCACGCGCAGTCGTGTCACGCGCAGTCGTGTCGCGCGCAGTCGTGTCGCGCGCAGTCGTGTCTCGCTTTGGGATTGGCGGAGTGTCGGCCGTCGAGTCTCGCGCAGTCGTGTCTCGCGGTGGGATTGGCGGAGTGTCGGCCGTCGAGTCTCGCGCAGCTGTGTCTCTCGCCGCTCGCTGGCGAGTTCCGTCC
>JAEUJR010000929.1 GCA_016793585.1 Archangium sp. | reverse complement strand
TGGAAGCCCGGCGTCGGGAACGAACGGGGGCCCACCATCGAAAGGCTCGCTCGAGAAGCAGTCATTCGCGCGCACCTCACCGTTCGAGGTCACGTACGCGAGCTGTACGTGGCGATCGCGCCCGACGGCGACGGCGAGCGTGTCGGACCGGACGGGGGCCGTCAGCGTCGTCGCGAGCGTCTGCCAGTCTGGGCTTGTGGCGGTGGCCCAGCGCACGACCGCAGGGCTGCCGGACGCGAGCGCGATGGTTCCGGTGTCGAGGTCGAGATCAGAGGTGACGAACTGTGAGCTCGCGACGGCCACGGCCGGCTGCATCGCCACGCCGAAGTCACGACTCGCGAAGACGGTCGATCCTCCGCCAGAGACGAGCACGCCGTACAGGGCCGTGACGCGATCTTGCCTGTCGACGAGCAGCTTCAACTGCCCGCTGGGGCTCGCCATGGGCACGGTGTGGAGCAATTGGGGCAGGTCGAAGCGGGCCTGCGCTCTTCGGTAACGCTGCAGCCAGGTTCGTGCGGCTTGCGTGCGGTCTTGCCAGAGCACGAGCAAGTCACCGTTCGAGAGCACGGCCGTCTCGTACCTGGTGGCGAACTGCGCCTCGAAGCCGAGCGTGTACTCGAAGGCGGGTTCCCAGCCGGTGGTGCTCTTGTAGGCGATCGTGAGGCCGTGCTCGGAGAGGCGAGTCACGACGACGTGACCGCCGAGTCCGGTGGCGAGGCGTGCGCCTGAGATCGTCTCGGAGGTGAGCGGTGGCAGCGCGACCCAGGTGGTGCCGTCGTAGCTGCGAACGTCACTGCTGTTGGTGGCCCACGCGTAGGCGCCGCCCTCGGTGGCGCTGATGCGGGGCGAGCCACCGCCGAACGTGGTGCCCGAGCGCGCCGCGCCGGTGAGCCCATCGACGATCACCACGTCGCCATCGTCGGCGACGAAGGCGAGGGCGGCCGCGTTGTTGCCCGTGGTTCTCGAGACCGAGGTCGCTGGAGCCACGCGGTTGGAGAACGACGAGGGCGTGCTCCACGCGCCGCCGTCGAAGATCGACGCAAAGGCCCCAGCACGCGTGCCCCACGTGACGACGCTCCGCCCGCCGCCGAGTGACGCGCCCGAGACGATCTGGGCGCCGCCATCAGCGAGCACCGTGGGGCTGCCGCAGAGCGGAGTCGTCATCGGCGTCGCCACCTGCACCGTCACCGCGCGTGACGTCATGCCGCCCGGGCCGCGCGCCTCGAGGGTGTACGTGGTCGACAGGCGCAGCCCGACGTCGATCGAGGTGCGGCCGGTCACGACTCCGACACCGCGATCGATGGTGAGGGCGTCGGCGTCCGTCACGCTCCACGCGAGCGTCGTGGTGCCTCCGTCGGCGGGCAACATCGCGGGCGTGGCGGTGAAGAACGCGATCGCGGGCGGCAGCACGACAGCCGGCTCCACCGTCACAGGGGTCGTCGCCGTCACGCTGCCCGCAGCGTTGGTCGCCGTCAGCGTGAAGGTCGTGTCAGCGAGCACCGTCACCGGCGCGCTCATCTTCCCGGTTACATCTCCGACGCCGGGAGCGATCGAGACGCTCGTGGCTCCCGTGACGTTGAAGATGAGCTGAGTGACGCCGCCGTCAGCCGGAACACTCGCCGGGCTCGCGAAGAAGGTCTGAATCTGGGGCAGGGCGCCGGCATCGACGACGGGCACGCCTGCGTCGTCCATCATCGCGGTGCCGCAACCGCCGCAGCCGCTCAGCAACGCGACCAGCGCGCAGCTCAACCCCCGTTGAGTCCTCATGCCCGAGCCATAGCCCGGGGCCTACTTCGCGAGGAAGTCCGAGATCGTGTCGAGGAACTGGTCGCGCCCCTTGCCAGAGCGAATGTCGAGCGTCGTCACGTCGAAGGTGAGCACGTCGATGCCGTACTTGTTCTGCAGCACCATGGGGAACGTCGCGTAGTAGCCCGACAGGCCGCGGAGGACCTGCGACTGGATTCCCTTCTCCTCTTCGCGGCCGCGCTTCTTGATGCGATCGAGCAGCACCTGCACGTTGGGCACGTCGAAGCAGATCACCTTGTCGGGGTGCGCGATGGTGCGGGTCGTTCGCTGGAAGTACTCGAAGTACAGCTCGAGCTCGCTGTCGGTCATGAAGCCCAGACCGTGCAGGTACTTCGCGAAGATCTCGGGGTCTTCGTAGAGCGTGCGATCTTGAATGCAGCTCTTCGCGACCTTGTGAATGAGCTCGTGGTGCTCGACGCGGCGAATGAGGAACTCGAGCTGGAGCGTGAAGCTCCAGCGCTTCATGTCCTTGTAGTAGTCCTTGAGGAACCGGTTATCGATCACCGGCTCGTCGAAGAGCTCGAAGCCGAACTTCTGGCTGATCATCTTCGCGGCGGTCGTCTTGCCCGCGCCGATGTTGCCGGCCATGGCGATGAAGAGCTTTCGGCTGAGCTTCACCTTCTTCGGGCGCTTCTTCACCGACGCGGCGGCAGCCGCAGCTTCGATCGCCGAGATCTCGGGCGGCGCCGGAGGAGGCACCGCCGCGAAGGCCGGCTGTTTCTTCTTCGCGCTCATTTCGTCCAGTCCAGCACCACCTTGCCGCTCTGGCCGGTGCGCATGGTCTCGAAGCCGCGCTTGAAGTCGCTGATGGGCACGTGGTGCGTGAGCACGGGCGACACGTCGAGGCCGCTCTGAATCATCGCGGTCATCTTGTACCAGGTCTCGAACATCTCCCGGCCGTAGACGCCCTTGAGCACGAGGCCCTTGAAGATGACCTGGCTCCAGTCGATGGCGATCTCGCTCGGGGGAATGCCGAGGATCGCCACGCGCCCGCCGTGGTTCATGGCCTTGAACATCTGCTTGAAGGCCGCGCCGTTGCCGCTCATCTCGAGGCCGACGTCGAAGCCCTCGACCATGCCGAGCGACTTCATGACGTCGTCGAGCGACTCCTTGGCGACGTT
>JAEUJR010000927.1 GCA_016793585.1 Archangium sp. | reverse complement strand
CGTCGTGTTGCGGAACAGCGCTCCGAGGAGCGGCACGTCACCGAGCAGTGGCACCTTCGAGACCTGTTCGATCTCCCGGTCCTGCATGATGCCGCCGAGCACCAGCGTCTCTTCGTTCTTCGCCACCACCGACGTCTTCTGGCTTCGCGTCGAGGTGATGGGCCCGGCCGAGCTGCTCGTGCCAGCAAGCTCCTCTGCCTGCTGGTTGATCTCGAGCCGAATGTCTCCCGAGTCACCGATGTGCGGCTTCACGGTCAGGCGCAGCTCGACCTTCTCTCGCGAGATGCTGCCGGTGAGCAGACTCGCGGCGCTCGCGTTTCCCGAGGCGATGGCCGTCGCCAGCTGTGACTGATTCACGCCGAGCTGAAACGGCACCTTCTGGCCGACGGCGATCTCCGCCTCCTTGTTGTCCGCGGTGAGGATGTGCGGCATCGACAACACGTTCACGTCAGAGGTGCCCTGCGACGCCTGAATCGTGAGCCCGAACGCCGGCAGCTTGAGGCCCAGCAGGTCGGCCACCTGCGTGAGCACCGGCCCCTGCAACCCGAACAACAACCCGTTCGCTCCAGCGAGCGAGGTGAGCCCGAGTGACGACGGCGCGCCTTCTGGCTGGCTCCCGTACACCACACCCGCCGCCGAGCTGCCGCCCACCCCGTGCACCGAGACGCCGAACTTCGAGTCGCGCTGCAGGTTCACCTCCATGATGACCGTCTCGATGAAGACCTGCCGCACGGGCCGGTCGAGCTGATCGATGACCTCGGTGAGCGTTCGAAAGTCGCTCGCGCCAGAGACGATGAGCAGCGCGTTGAGGGCCTCGTTCACGCTGATGCGCACGTCGCCCGAGGTGCCGCCGTTGGGAACACCCGGCTTCTTCTGCGCTCCCGTCATCGCCTCGAGCGTCGCCGCGATGTCTTTCGCGTCGGCGTTCTTGAGCTTCACCACCCGCGCGCGCGAATCGCCCGGCACCTCGAGATCGAGCTGACCGATGAGCTCCTCAGCACGGCCCACGATCAGCGGAGGCCCGACGAGCAGAATGCGATTCGTGCGGTCGTCGGAGAGCGCGGTGAACGGCTCCGCCTTCTGGCCGGCTTTCGGCGTCAGTGCCCTCGTCACCTTGTCGAGCAGGTCGTCGGCCGTCGCGTGCTGCACCTTCACCAGGCGTGTCACCTCGGTGCTCGGCCGCACCACATCCAACTGGCTCAGCACCTTCGCGATGCGCTGCTGGTTCGAGGCGAGGTCGGTCACGATGATGAGGTCGGGAGGCACCGTCACCACGTCTCCACCCGTGCTGAGAAACGCGCTCACCGCCGGGCGAACGGCTTCGACGTCGACGTGCACCAGCCGATGGAGCCGCGTGAGCACCTCGTTTCCACCAGGCACTTCGTCGTCGGTCTCGAGCACCGGCACCGGAAACTGCCGCGCCGTGCGCTTCTCGACGATGCGAATGAACCGACCCTGTGGAACCGCCGCCAGCCCATTCGCGTCGAGCGCCGCGAGGAACGCTGCGTAGAACTGGTCGGCGTCGAGCATCAGCTTGCCGTTCTCGGGCCCGACGATGCTGATGCGCCCCTTCACGCCGTCGGCGACGATGAACGACTTGCACGTGGCGTCGCTCACGGTTTGCACGAGTTTGTCGAGTTCGACGCGCTCGAAGTACACGGTGAAGCGGCCCGTCTTGCGAACCTCCTGGCAGCCTTCACGCGGTTCAGCGAACGCAGGCAGCGAGACGAGCGCGACGACGAAGAGAACTCGAAGCATCACGGCGCGTGGTGCGAGGCCGATGCCAGCGTGTGCTTTCGCACGCGTAGCGAAGTGAGCCACGAACTGCGCTGACAACGTGTCACGTCAGCGACTGCGAGACGCTGACGTGCTGGCGAGCGGAATACGGCACGCTCCGCCGCGTTCGCGTCACACGAGTGAGAGGGCGCGCTCGATCAACGGAAGCTGGGCCGGGTTGATCGAGCCGCGCGCACGTTCGAGCGTCGCCCACTCGGCGCGGTCGACTTCGGGGAACCGCGCGAGCCTTCCGCGAATCTCGACCTCGACCTCGTTCGACTTCAGCGTCGTCACGTCGAAGTCGCCGACCACGCCGAATGCCACGACGTGTTTGCCGCTCTTCATCACCACTTCTCCGAGCGGCGTCGCCGGCCCTTCGGGAGCGGCCATGCCCGTCTCTTCGTGAAACTCCCGGCGCGCGGCGGTGAGCGCGTCTTCACCTGGCTCGAGCAGCCCCTTCGGAAGGCTCCACGCGCCCGCGTCCTTCTTCGCGAAGAACGGGCCGCCCGGGTGCACGAGCAACACTTCGGCCTGACCCGAAGGTCCACCTCTCACCAGGGCCAGGGCAGCGCTGCGGTCGGGCACGAGCTGAAGCCTACCTCGTCACTCAGGCAACCTCTGAGTCTCACTGCCGAACACCGAATCGTGCGCCACCTTTGCGACAAGCGGAGATCCCGAGCGTCCTCGCGGTGAAGCGCACTCTTTCAGAACGGGCACACCCATGGCTGGAGTCGGCGGAGTCGGAAGCAGGGGCGGCAATGACCGGACCTCGGAGTCGCAGCGCGCGGCGGCGGAGCGGGCTGCAGAGGCCAGAGCGGCCGAACGTGCAGCAGCTGCAGCAGAGGCCGCGGCGGCGCGACGAAGAGAAGCGAGCAGCTTCGAGGCCGCGCGCCCGGCTCCGTTGAGCATGCTCGCCGTCGCCAGCCCCGCCGTCGTCGAGGCAGCCGCGAAGGTGACCACTGCCCGCACCGCGTACGCCGAAGCCCGCGCCGAGGTCTCTCGACTCAACAGCCAGCTCGAGCGTGCGCTGCGCACCGAGCCCTCGCTGAGAGACCCCGAAGCGGCCGAGCGATTCCGTACCGAGTTCGTCGCCGAGCACGCAGACGTCTACGAGGCCGAGCGCTCGACGGCGCAGGCGCTGGCCACCGCCCTGCGTGACGCCGAGCCGGCCATTCGCGCTGACGGCATGACGCTGGGCAACATGGGGCCGCGCCTCGAGATTCTGCAGGGCCTCGAGACGCTGGCTGGCTCCTCGGAGTACCGCCAGGCCATCGAGCTCGCTGGCCGCTACGGCAGAGGTCACGACGCGACGGTGCCACGCGAAGAGACGGCCGCCATCGCCGAGCGCGCGGCGTTGACTGGCTTGCGTGAAGACCTCGCCGCGGGCATCGACCCGCAGGCTGCGGTGCGCACGGCGGGGGGCCTGTTGGGCGCGGCGGGGTTCGCGAGCAGAACACCTGCGCTCTCGGCCATCGGCAACGTCATCGGCGCGGGCGCCGACCTCTCGGCCTTCATGCGCACGGGCGACCCGGCCAGCCTCGGCGCCGCGGGCTTCGGAGCGCTCGGCTCTGCCGCCGCGGTCACCGCCGTCTTCGCGTCGGGCCCCATCGCCATCGGCGCCGGCGTCGTCGGCGCCCTCTCGCTCGGCGGAAAGTTCGTCACCCGGCAAATCGCAGGCGACAACGAGTACCACGCAGCCATCGACGCCGCCCTCGCGCGAACCCACGGCCTCACCGCCGACCAGACCGAAGCGCTCATGGGTCGCGCCGCGGGCATGCTGGCCAACGCCGGCTTGAGCAGCGCCGACCTCGCCGCCCTCGCGCGCACGGGCAACCTCGACGCAGCGCTGAACGTGCTGGCGAGCGGAACGCCACTCGACACGGGTGTCTATGGAGACGCCATCGACCCGGTCGAGCGTGACGCGCGCATGGAGGCGCTCGAGCTCGAGGAGCCGGGCTTGCCGTACCTCTCGTACGAGATGCGGGTCGTCGACGCGATGCGGGAAGAGCGTCGCGCGCAGGGCACGCCAGCCGAGCTGCTCGTCGCCGATTTGAGAGCGCAGGGCCTTCTGCCGTGACGACGCGGGGAAACGGCGCGTCGACCACGAAGGGAGCCTGTGCTCGACGGGCGATGGCCAACCCCCAACCCTGACGTCGACGCGTCGAAGGTTTGACTCGCCTGGCCGCGCGACTGCGGCCTCGACAACCCGGGGCGGTTTGCTGTTCGCTCTCGCCAATGTCGAGCGACGAGCGCCTGCACCTGTTTGCGCGCGGAGAACTTGCAGGGGCCGAGCTCGAAGCCTTCGAGCAGGCGCTCGACGAGAGCCCCACGCTGCGGCGCGAGCTGGCCGAGTTCGTGGCCCGCCCGGCCCGCGCTCCGCTCTTCGAGCCCGAGGTGACGGCGAGGTCTCACGGCCTCTCGGTGCGCCGCGTGCTCGGGCGTGGCGGCATGGCCACCGTGATGCTCGCGACGCAGCACGGCCTCGAGCGTGAGGTGGCCGTCAAGATGTCGCGGCGGCGTGACGACCAGGGCGCGTACGACCAGCTGCTTCGCGAGGCCCGCCTCACGGGCGCCCTCGAGCACCCCGCCATCGTGCCCGTGCACACCCTCGCCACCAGCGAAGAGGGCGAGCTGCAGGTGGTGCTCAAGCGCGTCGAAGGTGAGCCCTGGTCGGCCCTGCTGCGCGACCGTGAAGCGGTGCAGCAGCGCTTCGGCGCCGACCTGCTCGAGTGGAACCTGCGCGTGCTGGCCACCGTCTGCAGCGCGACGGCCTTCGCTCACGAGCGCGGGGTGCTCCACCGCGACATCAAGCCGGTGAACGTGATGATTGGCCGGTTCGGCGAAGTGCTGTTGATGGACTGGGGCATCGGCGGGCTGCTCGACGAAGACCCCAGCGGTCGCCTGCCCCACGTCGTCGCCGGTGATGGAGCCGGCACGCCGCCCTACCAGGCCCCCGAGACGCTGCCGGGCGCGACGACACCGCTCTCTCCACGCACCGACGTCTACCTGCTCGGCGCGGTGCTCTACGAGCTGCTCTTCGGCCGCGCGCCCTTCGCCGGGGTGACGCACCGCTCGCAGACCGACGTGCCCTCGTTCGAAGGAGACGTCGAGAGCCCCGAGCTCGTCGAGGTGGCGAGGCGCGCGCTCTCGCCCGACCCGAACGCACGCCACGCGAGCGCCACGGAGTTCCTGCGCGCCATCGAGGCCTGCCAACGAACGCAGCATGCGTCGCGCCTGGTGCGGCGGGCCCAGCAGCTGCTCGTTCGCGCACGCGAGCAACGCGCCGCCAGGTCCGACGCGGCCACCCGCACCGCCAACGAGGCCTCGTTCGCGCTGCTGACGGCGCTCGAGCTGGCGGCCGACCACGAAGGCGCACGTTCGACGGCGCGCGCGTTGACGACGTTTCAGGTCGAGTGCGCGCTCGAAGAGGGCCACCCTGGCGTCGCCGCGCAGGCGCTCGACGCGAGCCCGACGCCACTGCCCGAGCTGCGGCAGCGGGTGGAGCGCGCCGTCGAGGAGCAGCGGCTGCTCCAACGCTACGCGCAGGCCCATGACCCGGGCGTGGGCAGCAGCCACCGCATTCGTCTGCTCAGCTCGATTCTCGCCACCAGCGTCGGCTTCTACGCGCTGCGCTTCGCCTTCCCCGCGCTCGCGTCGGGGCGATGGGCCCTCGCCATCGCTTCCCTGCTCTTCCTGCTGGCCATCGGTGGGCTCGCGTTCGCCTTCAGGGCCGCGCTGCGCACCTCGGCGTTGAGCCGGCAGGTGGTGGCGCTCGCCCTCGTCGTGACGTTGGGGCAGGTGCTGGTGCGTGCGGCCGGCGCGTGGCTCGAGCTGTCGCGCGCCCAGGTCATCGCCTTCGAGCTGCCACTCATCGCGGTGGCGCTGGGCACCGCGGCGTTGATTCACCACTGGAGCATGGGCGTGGCCGCCTTCGTGCTCGTGACGGGGCAGACGCTCGCGTTGTGGCAACCGGCGCTGGCCGAGCGCTTCTTCACGGGCTCGGTGGTAGTGGCCCTGACGCTGCTGGTCGTCATCTGGCGCAGCGGCGGCTGGCGGTCGATGGCCGTGAGGAGCACGTCATGACGGGGCCGCACGCCGAGGCGTTGCTGGCGGCGACGAAGGGGTTGATTCCCACGGTGCTCGAGGCGACGCGCATCGTCGGCTCGATTCAGGAGCGCTGGCCCCAGCTGCAGCTCGACGGGGCCGCGTTCGGCGCCTTCCTCTCGGAGCGCGCGGTCGAAGGCCACGGCCTGGCCTCGCTGCACCTCGAAGACCTCTTCCTCGCGTGGGCCTGTCTCGACGAGCAGCGCGACGCCATCGCCGCGTTCGAGCGCTTCACGCGGCCCCTCATCGCGCTCGCCGTTCGCCGTGACGCCCGCGACACCGACGAGCTGATTCACCAGGTGCACATCAAGCTGCTGGTGGCCGAGGGCGGGCGCGCGCCGCGGCTCGCCGACTACACCGGCGTCGGCCCGCTGAAGGCCTTCGTGATGGTGATGGCGATGCGGTGCCTCGCCGACACTCGCCGCAGCGAAGAGCGACGGCGCGAAGAGCACGTCGGTGACGGGTGGCTCGAGCTGGCCTCCATCGCTGGCTCGAGCACGGGCCCCGAGAGCCGAATGCAGTGGGCCGAGCTCGAGCCCCACGCCGCGCGCGCGGTGAACGACGCGATGGCGGCGCTCACGGTGCGTCAGCGCACGATGCTGAGGTTGCACTACGTCGAGGGCATCTCGGCCGAGGCGCTCGGGCGAATGTACGGAGTGCACCGCGCGACCACCACGCGGTGGCTCGTCGATGCGCGGGAGCGGGTGCTCGAGCTCGTTCAACAGCAACTGCGCACGAGCCTCGAGCTCAGCACCGCGTCACTCGCGAGCCTGAACCAGACCCTCGTCGGCGGCCTCGAGCTCTCGTTGCCGGCCCTCGTGGAGTCGTCGGGCGACGAGACGTCGAAGCGGTAGCGCTCACGGGCGCGGGCGGCTCCACGGCTTCGGCTCACGCCACCGCTTGCGTCGCTTCTCGAGCAGCCGCTCGACGACCTCGAGGCTGCGCGGGTCTGTCAACGCGTTGCGGTCGTGCCGAACGCCTTTGCCGTGGTTGCAGCGCGGGCACGCGAGGCCCAGGTTGCCGAGCTCGTCGGTGCCTCCGGCGGTGCGCGGAACGATGTGCTCCAGCGTCACCGTGGAAGAGCCGCTGCCGTCGACGAAGACCAGCAGCGGCGTGTTGCAGTGAAGGCACTTGCCCCGCCAGGCCTCGCGGCCATCGACGAGCACGCACTCGAACGTCGAGTCGGTCTCGGCCACCGCGAGCACGAGCGCCTTCGTCACGTCACTTCACGTCCCACGCGGCCACGCTGTTGCCCATGAAGTGCGGCACCAGCACGCGGTTGCGCTTGCTGTCGAAGCCGATGTCGGCCGGCGACTCGAGCTCGGTGAAGACCTCGGTGAACGCCTCACCCGGCTTGCCCGACGAGATGGACTTGCCCTCCCACGACGAGATGAAGAGCTTGTCGCCAATCATCACCACGCCATCGAGGCCGCCCTTGGGCAGCTTGAGCGTGTCACCCTTCTTCTTGCCGTTCAGGTCGAGCACGGTGACTTCGTTCGAGTTGAACGGCGCGACGTAGATGGCGTCGGCGGTGACGAAGACGCCGTTGGGGCCTTTGAGGTCCTTCGACTTGAGGAGCGTCTTCAGCTTCGGCTTCTTGCCCGGCTCGATGACGTACACACCGTCGGTGCCCGTCGACTCGAAGCCGGCCTTGCCCATCTTGAGGCCCGAGTCCGTCAGGTAGACCTTGCCGTCGGCGGTCGCGAAGAGGTCGTTCACGAACGTCGCCCCGGCCACCTTCACCTCACCCTTCGCCGCGCCCGTCTTGCGGTCGAACATGCGCACGGTGTCGATGTCGGCGACGTAGAGCGTGCCCTGCGAGAGGGCGAGGCCCTTGGGCGCGTTCAGCGTGACGCCCTTCTGGCCGCCTTCGACGAGCTTCGCGGCGACGACCTTTCCGTCAGGCGAGAACTCGGCGACGTAGCCGTTGTTGTCCTTCGCGAGCGGCGAGCCGTTGATGTTGCTGACGAGGTACGTGTCGGTCTCGGCGTCGTAGAGCACCGACTCGGGCGTCGAGAGGCCTTCGGTGATGGTGAGCGCGGCGGTCGGTTTCGGCGGAGGCGCGGGCGTGCCAGCGTCTTTCACGGCGGCGGGTGCGGGCGCAGGCGACGCGGGCTTCTGGGCGATGGCGGCAGCGGCAGACAGCACGACGAACGCAGTCAGGGCACGACGAAGCATCGGTTCTCCTCGGGGGGGGTTGGTGCAGCGAAGACGCGCCTTCATGTCGCGCTGATGGTCCGTCTTCAACGGAATCGAGCCGACTCATGGGAGACTGCCGGTCGTGACGCCTCGCCCGTTCCTCAAGACCAGCCGCTGCGTGTTCGCCTCGGGTGCGCATCTCTCACGCGAGCAGACGTTTCTTGCGGCGGCGCGACTGCACGTGAAGCCGGCGGCACTGCAGACCGAGTTGCCGGTGTGCGCGCTCACGACGGACGACGAAGCCGAAGCGCTGCGTCTGGTGGAAGACGCCAGAGCCGTCGACGTGCAGGCGTGGCACGTGACGGGGGCACGCGCCGCCGCCGTGGAGCGCGCGACCCGAGTGGCCTTGTTCCCGCAGGTGGCGGAGCTCACCACGCCGCTGCGCGTACGCCGCATCGTCTTCAGTCAGCTCGCGGCGTACGTCGACCTGCGCTGGAAGACGACGACCGAGAGCCGCGTGCTGGTGTTGTTGCCCTTCGACGCAGACCCGGTGCTGGTGACGGCGGCAGAACTCGAGGCCAGCGGACCTTCGAAACAGGGAGCGCTGCTCAAGCTGACGGTGGGGCTGCAGCAGGCCGCGCTCGCTGCGGTGAAGGAGCGCGTCGTCGTTCAAGTGCTGACGCCCCTCCAGCTGGGCGCGTGGCCCACGACGCCGGCAGAGGTCATCGCGCTCGGGCTCGCCGAGGGCGTGCGACTTCGTCACGGCGTGGGCCGACGCTGACCCGACGCCCCTTCGGCGCTCACCCACCCAGAGGTCTCGAGCGGCAAGGCGCCGAGCTGCCAGCCCTCGAGCGTCACGCCGCCATCAGGCCGCGTCGCCAGCGTCACCAACTGCCCCGAGGTGAAGGTGCCCGCGATGAGCCGGCCCGTACCGTCGGGAAAGGGGCACTCGAGCGAGCGCCCGCCGTCGACGTTCACCACCAGCCCGTTCACCACGCCGCCGTCGACTTCACCTTCGATGACCGCCGCGAGCGCGCTGTCGATGCCTCCGGGAATTCGCAGCGCCGTCGCTTCGACGAGCCGGCCACGCGAGCGCGCGGGGAAGATGCGGTCCTCCCACAGCAGCGAGCCGGTGTTACGCGAGAACGCCCGCACCCAGCCCACCTCGTCGTCGGGCAGGCACGACATCGCGAGCGACTCACAGCCACGGAAGAAGAGGAACACGGCCGACGGCGTGATGACGACGTCGCGCGCCTGCAGGCCCGCGTCAGGCGGCGCCTCGAACGGGCGCGGCGGCAGGAAGCCGGCGGCGCTCCACTGCACGAGCTGGTCGAAGGCGACGGTCGATTCTCCCGCGGTGGCGAGCAGCGGCGTCTGGCCTGCGTCGAGCTGTACCGAGCTGACGAGGAACCCGCCATCTGCGCCGAGCCCGAGCCGGGTGAGTGACGCGGTCGCCGAGAGCGCGAAGACACTGTCGTCGAGACCGGTGGCCACGTGCGTGATGTCCAGTGGGAGGAACGCGAGCTGCTCGGCCGACATCGTCGACGTCACCACCAGGTGCGTGCCGCCATCTCCACGCATCGCCACCAGCACGCCACCATCTCGCAGCATCGCCACGCGCGAGGCGCTCACCGTGCCGGTCTCCCACCCGCCCAGCAGCGTGCCCATCGAGCGCGCGCGAAACACGATGCCACCATCGACTCGCAGCACGACGCCAGCAGGGCCCACGTGCGTCAGCCGTTCGACACTGGTGGAGCGCGCGGTGAACCGCTCGAAGCCCGTGCCCGTGTACGAGACGAGCGCGCACTCCGTCGGCGGCCCCGCATCGACACCACCATCAACGTCACCTGCGTCACCAGCGTCGGGTTCTCCCGCGTCGACCCCTGCGTCCACCGTGCCTGCATCGACGACGCCTGCATCGACCGGCAACGGCGCCAGCCCGCACACCGTGAAGAAGACCGTGCTGCCACCGAACGAGAGCAGCGCGGGAGGCTCGGGCAGCGGCTGGCCTTCGATGCGGGCGCTCCACGTCGGCAACCACTCGCCAGCGTCGGGGCGCTCGCACTTCTGGTTCTTGCAGCGCGAGATGCCGTAGCAGGCGATGGCGGGCGCACACTCGGTGCCGTCGGGCGTCGGAATCTCTTCACACGAGCCGCTCACGCAGAGCTTCGAGCTGACGCAGTTCGAGGTGCCGCACGGCATGCCATCTGGAGCCATCGCCTCGCCGCACCCCATGCGTGGGTCGCAGCTGGGAATGCGACAGGGCGTCGTCGGCTGCGGGCAGGCGATGCGGGTGTTGATGCAGCCTGCATCCATCGAGCAGGCGTCGCTCGTGCACGCGTCGTTGTCGTTGCAACGGCGCGCGACGCCGAGGCACTCACCCATTCGACACCGACCCTGCTCGAGGCACTGACTCGTCGGCTCACACGAGGTCTCGTCTGGTGACACCGTCTCGACGCAGCGGTCGAGTTCGAGCGAGTACGACGACGTGCGGCAGGTGCCCGCGGGGCACGCAGGTGGCCGAACGCCGACGCCGTGCAGGGCGACGCGCACCTCCTGGCGGCCAGACGTCAGCACGAGCTCGCCGTTCGATTCGCCGTTGCCCGCACGGAACGAGACGTCGAGGTCGACCTGACTGCCACCGGGAATGTCGACGAGCGGGGCGGTGGAGAACGGCGCCATCGTCGTCGCGCCCACCGACACGCTCGCGCGCGTCTCGGCGATGAGCGTCACCTGCTTCGTGACGAGCGAGCCCTCGAGCACGCGGCCGAAGTCGACCGACTGCGTCTCGGGCGCCACGCGAAACCGCGTCTCGACCATGTTGGTGCCACCACCGCAGTTGCGGCAGCCCGCCAACACCAGCGCGCCGAGGAGGGCCGCGACCTTCATCACTCCGCTGCGTCGAACCATCGCCTCGTCAGTCAAATCCGGCCGGGAAGGTGGGCATCTTCTCACGGCCGGGCGCGCTACGTCTCGAAAGCCTCGAGCCACAGCCACACTTCACCGCCGCGCTCGAAGAGGAAGCCGCGGCGGTGGCTGTCCTGGTACCCGCCGTCATTCGTCGGCAGCTCCGGCAGCTCGAGCTCGCTGATGGCGAAGGCGCCCGCGTCGGCAGCGAACCGTGCGACGGCTTCACTGGCGCGCTGGTCGAGGAACGACACGGGCGAGCGTCGCAGGTGATTCGACTTCAGAAAGTGGTCGGCTGAGCCATCGGGCAGGCGCGCCACCACGTTCCACAAGCCGTCTTGAAAGCCCTCGGCGTGGCTGCGGTACACGAGCGGAGCGTCGACCAGCGTGACGCCGAAGACGTTCGGCACGTCGGAGCGGAGGACCGACACCTCGTTCCACTCCGGGTCTTGCGAGTCGAAGGTGCGCGCGAAGAAGGCCGTGAGCAGGCCGCAGCCCAGACAGCCGAACACGCCGATGCTGCCGAGCAGCAACGCCCAGTGTTTGCCTTTCACGCGGCCTTCTTTCCGCGAAGTGCCCAACGCACCACGAGCACGAGCACCACCACCGCCGTCACGGCGAGCGCGACGAGCCGGTACCTCGACAGCCAGGCCTCGAGCTCGTCGGCCTTCGCGCCAATGGCGTCACCGACCCCGAGCAGCAGCGCGTTCCACGCGAGCGCCGAGACACCACCGAGCAGCAACACTCGCGGCAAGGGCGTGCCGCTCGCTCCGGCCGCGACGAACACGACGGCCCGAAAGCTGGGCATGAACCGGTTGAGCACGAGCACCCAGGTGCCGCGCGTACGCATCGTGTCTTGCGCGCGACGCAGCTGCGCGTGCGTGATGCCGAAGAAGAGCGGGCCTTCTTTCGCGTGGTCGAGGCGCGTGCCGAGGCTCACGCCCAGCCGCCACATGGCCGCCATGCCACCGACGCTGAACACCATCAGCGAGAGCAGCACGAGCACGACCGGGTGGTCGCCACGCGCCGCGTACGCGCCACCGAGCAGCGTCACCGTGTCGCCGGGAAACGGAGGAAAGACGTACTCGAGCAGCGCGCCCAGCCCGAGGAGCAGCACGCCCCACGGCCCGAGCCCCCGCACCAGCGCGTCGAAGGCGTCGAGCATCTACTCGTCGGGGTCCTGCAGGCCGGGGTCGACGTAGGCGCCGCCGCGGTCGCGCTTCATCGACGCCGCCCACGCGTTCAGCTTCGGCACGCCGAACGTCACGAAGAGCACGAGGCCGAGCACCAGCACGAGCAGGTACGTCGCCGGCCGGGAGGGGCGCGCACGCCACGCCCAGAAGCGCTCCTTGCGGCGCTGAAACCCGGGCGCGCTCACGTACTCGTTCCACGCGGCGTCCTTCATCAACGCACCGGCCCCGTCGTCACCGAGCCCCTCGAGCGCCTGCGCCAGCATCACGCGCCCTTCGATGGTGCCCGAGCGCGCCTTGACGAGGTTCTCGAGCGCCTCCTTCGCGCCCTTGAAGTCCTTGCGCGCGAGGCGGAACTTGCCGCGCTGCAGGTCGACCTCGTTCACGCGAAAGCCGGGCGCCGCTTCGTCGACGCTCACCAACAGCTTCTCGCCCTGCTCGACGTAACCCGCGCCGAGGCACGCGACGCCCATGGTGAACAACGTCTGCGCGTCGTGGTCGCCCTTCTCGAGGTTGGGCTTGAGCAGCTCGAGCGCGCGCGCGTACTTCTTGCGGTCGACGTACAAGCCCGCGAGCTCGAGGCGCGCGCGGCCGTCGTGCGGGTTTCCGAGCAGCGTTCGTTCGAGGAACGCGGCGCGCCGCCAGCGCATCACCCAGCGAATCGGGTCGGGCAACAGGCCGAGCGTGAACCGGTCGACGACGAACCAGAACACGAGCAGGAAGAGCGCCGAGCCAACGGGTGAGCCCGTCAGCCCCGACAGAATGATCCACTGCAGCCATGCAGACGAGCCCACGCGGCGCACCTTACCCGAGCGCTCCCTGAACGCAGTCGGTCACGCGTCACCAGCGCGGGCGTGCCCTACCCACCCCACGCGCCGGCCCGGGTTCGGGAGCGGTTGATCAGACGAGTGCGCGCGTCACACCTCTGACGCCGGCCGGGGTCGTGCTCCCCATTGGCTGGTGGCACACCCACTGCACGCCCGGTCGTCGTGCGCCTCAGCGTGATTCACACCTACCTCGTCGTGGCAGGAGCGGCCTTCGCGGCGGCGGGAGGTGTCGGCGGAGTGACGTTGTCGGTGTTCCAACGGCAGGCGCGCGCGGCGGCGACGAAAGAAGCAGCCCAGACGCTGCGCCATCGCGCCCGCGAAGCCGAGCTGCTCGCGCTCACGACTCGGGCCGACCCACGCCTCGCCGCGGCGGCCGACGCGCTCGCAGCCCAGCTCGCAGCGCCAGTGCCCGACGCCACCCTCGAGCCGCTGCGCCTCGCGGTCATGCAGACGCTGGGCTCCGGCGCCTCTGCGGAGCGCCTGGCCGAGCTCGTTCGCCAGCTCGACGACGTCATCGAGAAGCAACGCCGCGACGACGACGCCGCGCTGCGAGGTGACCTGCTCTCGTTGCTGGGCGCGTGTGGCCTCGCGCTCGCCCTCATCGTCACCATCTCGACGCTCGCGGCGCGGTGGATGAAGCGACAGACGGGCCGCCTCGCCATGGCCACGCGCACCATCAACGAGCGCATGCGGCGGGGCGACCTCTCGGCGCGGCTCGACGGCCAGTACGCGCCCGAGTTCGACGCCGTGCAGACCGCGCTCAACGACGCCCTCTCGCAGCTCGACGAGAAGCTCGAGCGGGTCGCGGCCTCGGCGAACGTCATCGCGAACACGTCGTCGGGGCTGTCGACCATGAGCCAGTCGGTGGCAGACGGCGCCGGCCTTCAGGCCAGCCTCTTCGACCGCACCGCCGGAGAGGTGCGCGACCTCGTCACCTCGTCGAGCAGCGCCCACGACGAAGCGCAACACTCCGTCGAGCAGGCGCGCGCGGTGAGCGAGCAGGCCAACCAGGCGAGCGAGGCGATGAATGAGCTCGCCAACCTCATGCAGCGCATCGCCACCTCGTCGAAGGACAGCACCGTCATCATCGACGACATCGACGAGCTCGCCTTGCAGACGAACCTCGTGGCGCTCAACGCGGCAGTCGAGGCCGCACGCGCTGGCGCGTCGGGCAAGGCGTTCGCCGTCGTGGCGTCCGAGGTGCGCGACCTCGCCCAGCGCAGCAAAGACGCGTCGAGGCGCACGCAGGAGCGCCTGAAGGAGGCCATGAAGCTGAGCCAGCAAGCCAGCTCCCTCGCCTCGAGCGTCTCGGGGCGTTTCTCGAGCATCGCCTCGAGCGCGCAGCAGACGGCCCAGCACCTCGGCACCATCGAGCGCTCGTCGCGGGAACAGCAGGCGCGGCTGACGAGCGTGACGAGCCTCGTCGGCGAAGCCCAACGCGTCACCGAGGCGAACAGCTCGAGCGCCCGACAATCGGCCGAAGCCAGCCAACGCCTCTCTCGCGAGGCCGAGCAGCTCGACGGGCTGGTGGGCACCCTCGCCGCCTGACTCACATGAGGCGCGCGCTGATGGCGCTGTGCACGTCGAGGCCCTCGTCGGTGAGCTTCAGCCGCGGCCCGTCCATCACCGCGAGGCCTTCGCGCACCAGCTGCTCGACGAACGCGCGCCGCTGCTCGTACGACTGGCCTGCGTCACGACAGACCTGCTCGAGGGCGAGGCCCGAGGTCAGCCGCAGCCCCATCGCGACGCGCTCTTCGAACCGCTCGGCGACCGAGAGCGCCTCGACCGACTTCTGCGGCAGCCGGCCTGCTTCCACCTCGACCAGGTACTTCTCGGCGCTGCGCTGGTTCGAATAGCGCGTTCCTCCGAGGGAGCCCGTCGCGCCGACGCCGAGCGCGAGCCAGTCACCCCCGGTCCAGTACGTGGCGTTGTGGCGCGAGTGGAAGCCGGGCTTCGCGTAGTTCGACACCTCGTACCGATGGAGCCCCGCCTGGCGGTACACGTCACGCACCACGCGCTGCATCGCCACCACCGTCTCGTCGGCAGGCAGCTGCACCTCGCCGCGCGCCAGCTGCTTCGCGAGCGGCACCTCTTCGGCGAGCGACTCGGCGTCGAGCGTGAGCGCGTAGGCCGACAGGTGCTCGGTGCCCAACGACACCGCCGTCTCTGCGTCGCGCCGCACCTCGTCGACCGTCTGGCCCTGCACGCCGTAGATGAAGTCCATCGAGACGTTGCCGAACCCCGCGTCTCTCGCCGCTCGCACCGCGCGTTTGGCCGCGTCTCCATCGTGCGACCGGCCCAGCTTCGCGAGCGTCGCCGGGGTGAACGACTGCACGCCAATGGAGAGCCGGTTCACGCCCGCAGCCAGAAAGCCCGAGAAGCGCGCCTCGTCGCTCGCGCCCGGGTTCGCCTCGAGCGTCACCTCGCAGCCGTCACCCAGGGGGAAACGCTTCGCCACCGCGCTCAACACCTCGTTCACGTGCGTGGGGTTCCACAACGAGGGCGTGCCGCCGCCGATGAAGATGGCGTCGACGGTGCGCGGCGACAGCGTGGCGGCGCGCTGGTCGAGCTCGCGCACAATCGCCTGCGTGTAGCGCTCCTCGGGAACCTGCTTCGCGGCCGTCGAGGCGAAGTCGCAGTACGGGCACTTCGAGAGGCAGTACGGGAAGTGAACGTAGACGGCGAAGCGCGCCGCGCTGAGGTTCGTCAGCTCGTCCATCGGCGCGCGGGGAGATGAAGCCACGGAGCCATCTGTTGCTCCACCGGGCAGGGCCGCGCAAGTCCATCTCCCTTTCTTCCGGGAAGGGGTGCTAGGGACGACGGCATGACGACCGAGGAGTCCCGCCCACGCCTCAAGTGGGCCCGCAGCCAGCGTTTCCGCCTCACCGCCAAGGGTGAAGAGGCGCACACCTCGTGGAAGACGGCGCTCGCCGCTGCGCAGAATCACGGCAAGTCGGCCTTCGACACCGCGCAGGGTGAGTGGGCGAAGTCGTTCAAGATCAGCCCCGACGACGCGACGTACGTGACCGAGCTCGCGCCGGCGCCGCTGCGCGTGGAAGACATCGAGAAGGCGTTCACCGACCTCGGCATCTCGCGCCAGAGCGTGAAGGACTCGCTCCTGCGCCTGTACGAAGCCGGGCTGGTCGAGCCCGCCCCCGTCTGACTACTTCTTCAGCTGGGCCTCGAGACGGGCCACCTTCGCCTTGAGGCTCGCGGCCAGCTCGATGGCGTTCTCTGCGGCCATCAGCTTCTTCTTCATCGCCGCGTTGTCGGTCTTGAGCTTCTCGAGCTCGGCCGCGCTCGCGGTGCCACCCGAAGGCGTCGTCTGGGGCTGCTTCTTCGCGGCGACCTGCGCCTCGGCCGCCTTCTGAATCGCAGCGTCGAGCTTCGTCTTCATGTCCGAGAGCTCCTGCTCGAGCGACTGGGCCCGCGAGCTGGCCGACGACAGCTCCTGCTCGAGCTCCTGCGCGCGGCCCTCGTTCGCCGACAGCTCGGACTTGAGGGTGATCTCCTGCGCCTGCATCGCGGCGATCTCCTGCTGCAGCACGCGCTCGTTGGCGAGCGACGCGTCGAGCTGGCTCTTGAGCTCTTTCGCCTTCGCGTCGGCCCCCGAGGCGGCGTTGCGCGACGACTGCTCGGCGCGGTTCTGCGCGTCTTTGGCGCGAGCCTCGGCCTGGGCAGCGCGCGCCTCGTTCTGCGCGGCCTTCGTCTCGGCGGCGCGCAGCTTCTCGGCGGTCTCTTTCACCTTTGCTTCGAGCGCGGCCACGCGCGACTCGGCGGCGCCGCGGGCGTTCTCGAGCTCCTGCAGCTGCGACTGCGCGTCGGTCACCTTGCCGAACACGTCGCGCGCCTGCTGCTCGTAGCTCTTCGCCTTCGCCTCGGCGGCATCGGCGCGGCGCGTCGCCTCGGCGACCTGCGTGCGCGCATGCGCGATCTGCTGCTCGAGGTCGGCGGCGCGCGCTTCGGCCTGGTCGATGCCCTGCTGCGCGGCCTCGGCCGAGCCCTGGTTCTCGGCCGCGCGCGTGTCGGCGGCGACCA
Source organism: Archangium sp. (assembly GCA_016793585.1). The sequence continues at coordinate 2,238 of JAEUJR010000927.1, read as the reverse complement.
CGCGTGACTCGGCGTCGGCGAGCTGGGCCTCGAGCTCGGCCACCCGGCGCTCGGCCTCGTCGGCAGCCTGCGCGCGGGGCGAGAGCTGCGCGAGCGTGCCCTCGAGCTCAGAGAGCCGCGCCTCGGCCTGGTCAGCCGCCTGCGCGCGGGGCGACAGCTGCGCGTACGTCGCCTCGAGCTCGGCGAGCCGCGCCTCGGCCTGATCCTTCACCTCGGTGATGGCGCTGAGCTGCCCGTCGAGGTCGGCCACGCGCGCGTGGAGCGTGGCGGCGTCGTCTTGCGCGGTCTGGAGCAGGCTGGCCTGCTCCTCCATCGCAGCGTTCAGGCGCTGCACCTCGGCCTGCGCCTGCTGCAGCTGCGCCTGCAGCGTTCCCGCCGCCGAGCGCGCGACGCCCTGCACCTCGCGCAGGTTCGCCTCGAGCGACTCGATACGCGTCCTGGCTTCGGTGCGTTCACGCTCGAGGTCGACGGCGAGCTGATCGGCGAAGTCGGTGCGCTCCTGCAGCTGCCCCTGCACGGCGTCGAGCTGGCCCTTCAGGTCGGCGAGCTGGGCCTCGAGCTCCTGGGTGCGGCCGGTCGACTGCTCGAGCGTGCTCTTCGACCACTCCTGCTCGCTCTCGAAGGTGGCCACCTTCTGCGTGGCTTCGGCGAGCTGCTTCTCGAGGGTCTCGGCCCGCTGGCGCAGCGACTCGGTCTCGAGCTGGGTGCCGTCGAGCTCTCCTTTGAAGAGGTCGCGTTCACCCGTCGCCGCGGCCAGGTCGGCGCGCGCTGCGGCGAGGTCGGTCTCGAGGCGCTGCTTCTCGGCGGCGAACGCCTGGGCCTGGGCGTTCGCGTTCTCGTAGAGGCCCTTGCCTTCGGTGAGGCGGTTGGCGAGGTCGGCGACGCGGTCTTGCGCCAGGCCCAGCGCCTCTTTCGCGCCGATGAGCTCGTCGGCCAGCATCTCGCGCGTCTTGCGCTCTTCTTCGACGCGCGCGCTGAGCTGCTGGTTCTGCGCCTCGAGCTCGGTGACGGCGTTGGCGAGGTCTCGTCGTTCGGCATCGACCTGCGCGATGCGGGCGACGATGTCCTGCATCTTCTGTTCGGCCTCGTCGGCCCGAATCGTGTCCTTCTCGAGCAGCTCCCTCAGGTGCTGCAGCTGCTGCGGGTACTCCGAGGCCTTCTGCAGCTCGATGGCCGCCGCTTCGAGCTGCCCACGAAGCTGCGTGGCGATGACGCGCAGGTGCTGCGACTCGGCGTCGACGGCCTGGTAGAGCGAGCGGCCGCGGCCCAGCGCTTCGTCTTTGCCTTTGATGACCGCGCGAAAGCTGCGCAGCTTCTCTTCAGGGTCGGCGCCGGGCGGCAGGCGGGGCTCGGGAGGCTCCTGAAACGGGTCGCCGGTCGGCCGCTGCACCATCGGGGGCAACGTCGGCAGGCCGGTCACCTGGTACTGCACGGCTGGCGCGGTGGGGAACTGGCCGGTGGCAGGCTTCGCCGCGGGAAGGCCTCGCGCAGGAGACGTCGAGGGTGCGCGCGTCGGCGTCGGCGGTGACGTCGCGGGAGCAGGCTGCAGCGCGCCCGTCTGACCCGTCGACCGTTTGGGCAGCGGCGGCGGGAGCGGCGGTGGCGGCGCCGACGGAACACCGTTGGCCGGTGACGCGCCCTGCGGTGGCACGACGAAGCCTCCCGTCGCCGGCTTCTTCGCGGGCGCGGGACCGCACAGGGGTTCGTCTTCGTCGTTCAGCTCTTCGCGCAGCTCGAAGAGCGGATCATCGTTCACGGCCACGGGCGCCAACCCTAACCCTCTTCCTTCAGTGGAGCGAGGATGCGAGCGTGCCCGCCATGGCGTCACGATTCCGCTTGCCCAACGGCCTCACGGTCGTCCTCGAAGAGAACCACTCGGCTCCAGTGGCAGCGTTTCAGCTCTGGGTGAAGGTCGGCAGCGCCGACGAAGCGCCCGACGAGGTCGGCCTCGCCCACCTGCACGAGCACATGTTGTTCAAGGGCACGAAGCGGCGCGGCCCTGGAGAGATTGCGCGCAGCATCGAAGCGCACGGCGGTGAGATCAACGCGTGGACGAGCTTCGACCAGACCGTCTACCACGTGGTGATGGCGAGCCGCTTCGCGCGCGAGGGCCTCGACGTGCTGGCCGACGCGATTCGGAACTCGGCCTTCGACCCCGACGAGCTGGGCCGCGAGATCGAGGTCGTCTGCGAAGAGATCAAACGCAGCCACGACATGCCCTCGCGCCGCGCGTCGAAG
>JAEUJR010000904.1 GCA_016793585.1 Archangium sp. | reverse complement strand
GCCGTCGATTCCCTTCGGGGCGGAATGCAACACGCTAGAACCGGCCCATGGTTCGTTACGACCCTCACGTCTGGCGTTCGACGTTCTTCGCAGTGCGCGGCTCGATGGTGCAGGTCATCGCGCTGCGCTCGTTCTACGTGACGCTCGTCGCGGCGGTGTTCACGGGGCTTCACTTCTTCGTCTACCCGCTCTCGGTCGCCAACATGATGGGCGTGCACGGCATCGTGTCGACGGCGATGGGGCTGCTGCTCGTCTTTCGCACCAACGCCTCGTACGACCGCTGGTGGGAGGGGCGGAAGCTGTGGGGCGCCATCGTCAACACCTGCCGCAACCTCGCGCGCAGCTCGGTGGTGCACCTGCACGACACGCCCGAGCGGCTCGAGACGGTGCTGCGGCTGGTACGCGCGTTTCCTCCCGCGGCGACGCACCTGCTGCGCAACAAACAGTGGAGCGCGCCCGAGCTGTTCACCCAGGCCGACTCGGGCCGCGCGCTGGCGAAGTCGCACCCGCCGCTCGCCATCTGCACCGCGCTGAGTGAGCAGTTCAAAGACGCGCACCGCTCCAGGCAGGTCAGCGACATCGTCTTCACCTCGCTCGACGCCGACTGCCATCAGCTCGTCGACTGCATCGGCGCGTGCGAGCGCATTCACAAGACGCCCATTCCTTTCGCCTACGTGGTGCACCTGCGCCGCGCCCTCGTCATCTACTGCGCGACGTTGCCGCTCGCGCTCGTGGGCACCTTCGGCTGGTGGAACCTGCTCATCGTGTACCTCGTCTCGTACATTCTCTTCGGCATCGAAGAGATTGGCGTGGAGATCGAAGACCCGTTCGGCGATGACGAGAACGACCTGCCGCTCGAGCAGATCAGCGAAGGCATCGACAAGAACGTCAGGGCTTTCGAGCCGAAGCCCTGACCCGCCCGGGAGTGCCCCATGTTCTCCGAGTTCACCTGCGCCACCGTCTCTGTCGGGTCGGGCATCGCCGAGGTCACGCTCGCGGCGACCGGCAAGGCCAACCGCATGGGCCCCGCCTACTGGAGCGAGCTGCCGAAGCTGTTCGCGGCCCTCGACGCCGACGAGGCGGTGCGGGTGGTGGTGCTGACCGGCGCAGGAGAGCACTTCAGCTTCGGGCTCGACCTCGCGGCCATGGCGGGCGAGCTGATGGGCCTGTTGCAGCCGGAAGGCGGCGCGAAGGCGCGGCAGCAGCTGCTCGCGACGATTCGCCGCATGCAGGACGCGCACACGGCGGTGGCGCGCTGCCGCAAGCCCGTCATCGCGGCCATCAGCGGCTGGTGCATCGGCGGCGGCGTCGACCTCGTCACGGCCTGTGACGTGCGCCTGGCCTCGGCCGACGCGAAGTTCAGCGTGCGCGAGGTGAAGCTGGCGATGGTGGCCGACGTGGGCACGCTCGCTCGGCTTCCGGCCATCGTGGGCCAGGGCGTCGCGCGCGAGCTCGCCTTCACTGGAGACGACGTCGACGCGACGCGCGCGCTGCGCATCGGGCTGGTGAACGAGGTGCTGCCGACGCAGGCCGAGCTGCTCGCGTACGCACGCGCGATGGCGGCCCGCATGGCGAAGAACTCGCCGCTCGTGCTCGGCGGCATCAAAGAGGTGATGAACGCGCAGTCGGAGTCGGAGGCGCGCGAGAGCCTCGCGACCGTGGCGCTGTGGAACTCGGCGTTCCTCCCCTCGAAGGACCTGCTCGAGGCGATGGGCGCCTTCCTCGAGAAGCGTGAGCCGACCTTCACCGGCGCCTGAGCGCGCTGCCGCGAACGACTCAGCCGAGCCCGTCGGGCAGCATGGCCACCGCCGCGTCGATGGAGTGAAAGCCCGCGCCGCACCAGGCGTCAGGCATCACTCAGCGTGCGGCGAGCTCAGAGGCCACCGGTGCTGCTGAAGAGCACGGTGCCGCCCGACGAGCCGAGCCACACCCGCGAGGCCACGCTGCCGGTGCACACCGTCGAGATGGAGTCGGTCGTGTTGGTGAGCAGCGTCGCCCACGTCTCGCCGTCGTCGGTCGACTTGAGCGCCACGCCACCACCGCCGACCGCGTACCAGGTCGTGGTGCCCACCACGTTGACGACGTCTTCGAGGTTCGCGGTGACGCCCGAGCTGCGCGCGGTGAACGTCACGCCGAAGTCCGTCGACTTGTAGATGGCGCCCGTGCTGCCGACCGCGATGACGGTGCCCGCGCCGTCGCTCTTGCTCGCGACCCCACGGAAGTCGATGGCGGCGTTGATGTCGGGCCGCGCCGTCCACGTCGCGCCGGTCTGCGTCTGGAGCCCGCCCGTGCTGCCCACCACCACCGCGCGATTGGTCGAGTTGAAGCTCCACGCGGCGACCGCGCGCCAGGTGCGTGCGCCACCCGTCGACGTCACCACCCAGTTCGCGCTGTTCCACGTCAGCACGGTGTTGTTCGCGCCCACCGCGAGGCAGCTGGTGCTCGAGCGGCACGAGATGTCGAGAATGGAGCTGGTGACGATGCCGGTGTCGGGGTCGGGCGCCCACGTCGTGCCGCCGTTCGTCGACTTCCAGATGGCCCCGGTCGCGCCCGCCGCGAAGACGAGCGTGTTGGCCAGCGTGCCGTTGACGTCGACGGCTTCGATGGCGTCGATGCTGTTCGAGGTGAGCGGACCGCCGCCCTGCTGTGTCCACGTGGTGCCGGCGTTGCTCGAGAACAGAATGGTGCCTCCGAGGCCGGACGCCCAGAGGCTGTTGGCGTACGTCGACGGCATCGACAGCTTGAGAATGATGTTCGACGACGCGCCGAGGTTGCGCCGCACGAAGGTGGGCGGGGCCGAGGTGAACAGCACCTCGCCGGCGAAGCCGGCCGTCGCCACTTCGGTCGCCGAGCGTGCCACCATCGACAGGGCCGACTGGTTGGAGCCCGCAGGCAGCGTCATGTCGGTGCGGGTGTTCAGCGCGTAGCGGAAGAGCAGGGTCGTCGGCGTGCGGCCAGCGCCCCACAGCTCGGTGCCGACCGCTGCCAGCGCGGTCACTTCGGTGAGGTCGGCGAAGCCCGAGACCTCGGTGAACGTCACCCCGCCGTTGTTCGAGGTGAGCAGCGCGCCGTGGCCCGAGGGCGTCACGCCTCCGATGTAGATGGTGTTGGTGTTGGGCAGGGCGACGACCGCGTTGAGCGTGGTGGTGTAGCCGGTGGGCAACGAGAGCGTGCTCCAGGTCGCGCCGTTGTCGGTCGAGCGCAGCGCCACGCCGTTGTCTCCGACCGCGATGAGCACGCCGGCGCCCGAGCAGCCGCCGATGCTGCTCGAACAGCGGGCGACGGCGTTGAGGGCCGAGCTCGTGGGCGAGGTGACGACGTCGAAGGTGGGCACCGCGTTGAAGAGCGTCGTCGAGCCACGCACGATGCGCCCGCCCAGGCCGACGGCGACCCACCACGAGCTGACGAGCGGAACCGTGCCGGTCGCGCCCGCGTAGGTGAAGCTGCTGAGGCTTCGCTTCGGCACCACCGGGTCGTTGTTCGTGAACGCCGTGAAGGTGACTCCGTCGTCGGCGCTGCGCGCGATGTGGCCGCTCGCGCCCACCACCCAGACATCGTTGCTGCCGTCGACGTAGACGCTCTCGACGGTGGCGTCGGTCATCGGGTCACGCCGGGTGAACGAGACCATCGAGTCGTCAGACGAGTACAGCCCGCCCGCGTTCGAGGTGACGAAGTAGCGGCTGGCGCTCGAGCTGTAGGCGATGCCGCGCAGCTGCATGCCGCTCGCGGGCCGGTTCTGCACCGCGAAGGGCCACCGTGGCGTGCCCGACGACTGCGTGGAGTTGACGCTCGTGTTGCCCGCGTTGTCCTTCGCGCGCACCACCACGAACTCGGGCACGCCGTTGGGCAGCGGCAGGGTGACGCTCGTGGTGCCGACGCCTGGCGTGACGAGGCTGCCGAAGACGTACGGGCCGCCGCTCACCAGACCGAGGCCGACCTCGTAGCCCTGCACCCCGCTCGACGCGTCGAGTGCGTTCGACCACGCGACGGTGAGCTGCCGGTGGCCGGGCGTGATGACGAGGCCCGACGGGGCGGTGGGGGCGACCGCGTCGTAGAAGATGTCGGAGGTGGCCGGCGTCGCGCTCACGTTGCCCGCCCCGTCGAGCAGCCAGGCGTAGAGGCGGCGGTCTCCCTGCGCCGACAGCGTGTGCATCGCGGTCGCGGTGTACGTGACGAAGCAGGCGTCGGCCGCGGTGGGAGAAGCCGGCGCTGCTGCGCCGACGGCGGTTTCCTTGAGGCAGCGCTGCGCCAGGCCGCTCCCGCTCTCGGTCGGTGAGAAGGCGACGGTGACGGCCGCGGCCTGCGTGTACCGCGCGCCGGTGTTGATGCTGATGGTCGTCGTGGGCGGCGTGGTGTCGAGAATGATGGTGTCGAGCGCGTTGCTGCTCAGGTTGCCCGCCGCGTCGATGACGCGAACGTGCACCGCGCGCAGCCCGTCGTTGGCCGGCAGCGTCGTGTTCACCGGAGAGCCGTACGCGATGGGCGCCTGGAAGGTGATGGCCCCGTCGGTGGAGATCTGCATCTGCACCGCATCCACCGCGGTGCTCGTCAGCGAGACCGAGAGGTTGTTGGTGGAGGTCGCTCCGCCGTTGATGCTGAAGTTGCTCACCGTGGGAGGCGTCTGGTCGAGGGTGATGACGTCGCTGGGCGTGGCCGACACGTTGCCCGCGCCGTCGACGACGCGAAGGTAGACGGTTCGCGGACCGTCACCGGCCGTGAACGAGACGGTGGGCGTGGCGGTGTACGCGACACAGTTCGTGGGCGGGTTGAGCTCGCCCGTGCAGACCTGCGCGAGCCCCGACGTGGCGTCGCTCGCCGTGTGGTTGAAGACTGGCGAGAGCGAGTTCGTGCTCGACGCGCCACCAGCGAGCCCCAGCCCCGCGCCCATTACCGAGATGGTGGGCGCCACCGTGTCGAGCGTGATGCCGTCGGTCGCCGGGCTGGCCGAGACGTTGTTCGCCGCATCACGGAACCAGACGCTCAACGTCTTCAGGCCATCTCCGGCCGGAAGGGGGAACGAGGTGAACGCGATGGGCTGAAAGCACACGTCCATCGGGCCGCTCGGCGGCGTGCCGGTGGTGCTGACGCAGCGGTGCGTGACGCCAGAGCCCGTTTCATCGGCAGGCGAGAACACGAGCGTGGTGTTGACGGTGTTCGTGTACGCCGGGTTGCCGACGTTGATGACGAAGGTGCCGGTGGGCGCACCCGTGTCGAGCGTGACGGTGTCGGCCGACACGGCGCTCTCGTTGCCCGCGCCGTCGATGACCTTGCACTCCACCGACTTGAGGCCGTCACCCGCCGCCATCAGGTACGCGACGCTCACGCCGTACACGACCGCGGTCGAGAACGCGCCGCCGTCGGTGCGGCACTGCAGCTGCGCGAGGCCCGAGCCGCCGAGGTCGTTGGCGACGGTGTTCACCGTGACGTTCGCGGAGTTGGTGAACGCGGCGCCGGCATTCACCGAGAGGCTGACGAGCGCGGGCGTCGCCTGGTCGAGGCCCACCGACGCCATCGAGGCGAGCGAGACGTTGCCGGCGTTGTCGCTGACCGTCACCAGCACCGTCTTCGAGCCGCCACCCGCCGTCAGCGTCACCGGCACCTGCGCCGCGTAGGGCAGGCAGCCGGGCGTCACGTCACCCGAGACGCAGACCTGGAACAGCCCGCTGCTCGTCGCGCCATCGGCCGCCGTCACCGCGAGGTTCACCGAGGTGAAGCGCGTCCACGGGGTGCCGCCGTTGAGCACGGTGCTCGAGATGGTGGGCGACGCCGTGTCGAAGAAGATGGTGTCGGTGACCGTCGTCTGGTTGCCCGCGACGTCACTCACCCGCAGCGAGACCGTCACCTGGCCCTGCGTGCCCCCGAGCATCCACACCGCGGGAGACGCCGAGACGTTCGAGAAGGTGCTGCCGTTGTTCGACGCCTGCTGCGCGGCGACGCCGGTGAGCGCGTCGGTGGCCACCCACGAGAGGCTGACCGTCGCCATGTTCGTCGCGGCCGCGTTCGCGTTCACCGTGAAGTTCGAGACCTGCGGGGCGACGGTGTCGAGCACGATGGAGTCGTTGAGCACCTGCGTCTGGTTGAGCGAGTTGCGCACGCGCACCCGCACCGTCTTGGTGCCGTCTCCGGCCGAGAGCGGCCAGGTCTTCATCGTCACGGGCGCCGCGCAGTCGGTGAACGTCACGCCGTCGTTCGAGAAGCACATCTCGGTGACGGTCGCGGGCGGAGTCGTCGACGCCGAGATGGTGAGCGTCACGCTCGCGTTGTTCGTCGCGGCCGCGTTGCCGTTCACCTGGAGCGTGCCCGAGATGCTGCCCGCGATGAGCACGAAGGCAGCGTTGCCCGAGTTGTACTGCTGCCACGCGCTGGCCGTGCCCGCGGCGTCGAGCGCACGCAGCTGCCACTTGTAGGCGCCGGGCGAGAGGCTCGAGAGCGGCAGGGTGAGCACGCCTTCGGCCGAGAGGGCGCCGGTGTGCGTCGCGGTGTTGGTGAAGGTGGCCGACGTGAGCACCACCTCGGCCTCGATGCGCACCTGGGCGTTCTCGGGGTCGTCGACGGTGCCGCGCAGCTGCGGCGTGTTGGCGACCATCGCTCCGGCGGTCACGGCCACGTCAGACGCGTCGACCTGCGCGAGCGCCGTCAGCACGGGCGCCTGGTTCGCGGGCGGGTTCACCGTGAGCTGGAAGGTCTCGTTGTCGGTCGCGCTCGACGGGTCGGTCGCCGTCACGGTGATGCTGCGCGAGTCGACGAGGTTGCCCGCGGGCGAGAGCGTCAGCACGTTGCCCATGAGGTTGCCGAAGGCCGGCGCGTTGGTGAGCGAGTAGGTGACGGGGTCGCCGTCGGGGTCGGTGGCGATGAAGGTGAGCTGCTGCGTCGTGCCGGCAGTCATGGTGACGGCGCTGACCGGCATGAGCACGGGTGCGCGGTTCACGTTGAGCACCGTGATGACGAGCGTGCCCTGCGCTTGCAGCTGGCCGTCGCTCACGATGACGGTGACGGAGTGCATGCCTGCGCTCGTGAAGTCGGGCGCGATGGTGATGGCCGAGCCGACGAGGCTCACGAAGGGCGGCGGGTTCATCAGCGAGAAGGTGAGCGGGTCATTCTCGGCGTCTGTCGCCATGAGCGTGACGTTGGCGGTCGCTCCTTCGCTGACGGTGATGGGCGCGAGCAGGCCGAGCATCGGAGCCGTGTTCATCGCCATGCCGCCCGCGGAGCCGCCCGCCGACGCGGAGCCGCCCGCCGATGCGGAGCCGCCCGCCGATGCAGAGCCGCCCGCCGATGCAGAGCCGCCCGCCGATGCGGAACCGCCTGCCGATGCGGAACCGCCTGCCGACGCAGCGCCGCCCGCCGATGCTGCGCCACCCGCCGATGCTGCGCCACCCGCCGATGCAGCGCCGCCCGCCGATGCAGCGCCGCCCGCCGATGCTGCGCCGCCTGCCGACGCGGAGCCGCCACCTTCGGAGCCTCCGTCGAGGTCCGATGGAGTGTTGTTGCAGGCACAACCCAGGCACACGGCGAGCGCCGCGCAGTACACGCTGAGACGAGACCTGGAGGGGAATTCCTTCTGGTGAAGGGTGACTGGTCGGGAATGCAGGGCGGCCGGCGGTCAGATCACGGAATCGTCATCGCCCGCCCCAGACGCGCGGATTACGGTCGGTTTCATGACGGCGTGGGTGCTGTGGGCGTTGGTGGCAGGCGCGAGCGGAGACCGCATCGACCTGTTCGTCGAGCTCCAGGCGCCCGAAGCGTGCCCACCGCGCGCACGGTTCGAGGCCGAGCTTCGTGCACGCTCCGAGAAGCTGCGCATCGTCGAGGCGTCGACGGCTGAGGCCGCCACCGTCTCGCTGCGCATCACGCAGGAGAAGAAGCGCTTCGCCGGCACTTCGAAGGTGAAGACGGCGATGAGCGGCGTCACGCAACGGCAGTTCAAATCTGCGCAGTGCGAGACGCTGATTCAAGCGGCCGCGCTCGCGACGTCGCTGCTGCTCGACCCCGAAGGCACGAAGACTGGCGAGGTGACGGTCTCGCTCGCGCCCGAACCACCGGTGATGGCTGCGGTCGATGCAGGGGCGCCGCTGCCCATCGTCGATGCGGGCGCGCCGCTCGTGGTGGAGCCAGTCGACGCGGGCGTTCCGCTCGTCGTCGAGCCCGTCGATGCGGGCGTGAAGGTGACGGCGCCAGAGCCCGTTCAACTCGAGCTCGCGCTGGGTGCAGGCGTGACGACCGCCATCAGCGGTGCCATCGACCCCGAGCTGCAGCTGAGCGTCGCGCTCCAGTGGCCACGGTTTCGCCTCGCCCTCTCGCCCAGGTACGTCGTCGGCCGTCGCGTCTCGTCGGCGAACGGCGTCGCGCAGTACCTCGCGGCTGGCGGCCGGGTCGACGGGCTGCTGTCGTTTCCGCTCGGCACGTTCCTCCGGCTCGAAGGCGGCGCGCAGCTCTCGGTGCTGGTCGTGCCGGTGACGGGCTCCGAGGCCGAAGTGCCCGGCCGAGCGCTCGGCGTGCTGGTGGCGCCGGGGCCGTTCGCGCGGGTCGTGGTGCTCGTCGGCTCGTTGCGCCTCGCGCTCGACGCTGGCGCCGGCGTCAACCTTCGCGCCGAGCGGTACGTCATCGACGGTGCAGGGCTCGTGTTCGCTGCGCCACGGGTGTTCGGCTCCGTCGGCCTCTCGGCTGGCTTTCGCTTCTGACGCTCACCCGCGCGTTCGCGAGAGCAGCCCGGGCAGGTCTTCGAAGGTGAGCGTCACGTCACCGAGCTGGAGCTTGTCGTGCGGTGACAGCCTGGAGGGCGCGCGCAGCACCTGGCCGTTGAGCGCCACCTGCCGCCCCTCGACCGCCCTCGCCCACCACGCACCCTCGTTGAAGAAGACCTCGAGGTGCCGCCGCGACACCGTGGCGTCGCTCACCACGCAGTCGTTGTCCGGAGCACGGCCCACCATCACGTGGCCCTCCTGACCGAGATGAAAACAGAGCGCGTCGGTGTGCGTCGGGGTCGTCGCGGGCGCGCTGCCAGTTCCGCCGATGGTGTTGACCAGGCTGCGGCTCGGCGGCTGCCACGCGCCCGGCTCCCACACGAGCCATACGCCGCCGTGGCGCTGGGAGAACCTCGCTCCCAGGCGCAGCGCCTGGAGGGCGACGAACGAGAGCAGGTACGACGGCGTCGTCACGAGCTCGCAGTCTGGGGACCCTTTGCCCGAAAGTCGAACGCGGACGCGTCAGTGAATAATGAGGTTGCCTCTGCCCGACCGTGGTCCGACGATTCCGTGATCCACCCGTGGCGCCCCTTGCATGACGGTTCCGACTGAAAATCTGGCGGTGAGCGATGGCAGCGCAGCTGCCTCGACGAATCGCGACTCCGGAACTGCTCCGGCGCCGACGGCCGCTGAACGGGAGCGCCTGGCTGCCATGTTCGAGGCGCACTACGACCTGGTGTGGAGAGTGCTCCGCCGGGTCGGCCTGCCCGACGCCACGGCCGAAGACGGCGCGCAGCAGGTCTTCATCATCGCCTCCCGCCGCATGGGCGACATCGAGCCCGGCAAGGAGCGTGCGTTTCTCTGCGCCACCGCCGTGAAGGTCGCGGGGCCCCTGCGCTCGCGGCCGAAGCGTGACGTGCCAGTCGAAGACGCGCCCGAGCCCGTCGACGAACACACCCCGGCCGACCTCGTGCACCGCAAACAACAGCGCGCGCTGCTCGACCGCTTCCTCGGCATGCTCGACGAAGACCTGCGCACGGTGCTCGTGCTCACCGAGCTCGAGGGGCTCTCGAAGCGTGAGGTCGCAGAGGCCCTCGACATTCCCGAAGGAACCGCTGCCTCACGGCTGCGTCGCGCGAGAGAAGAGCTCGCGAAGGTGCTCGCGCGGTGGAAGGAGGGGCAGCGATGAGCGACGAGTTGCCACCGCTCGGCCCCGAGCTCGAGGGCTTGTTCGACGCCGCAAAGTCTGACGTGCCTTCGGCGGCTGCGAAGGCCAGGGCGCGCGCGATGTTGGGCCTGCCCACACCCGCCGTCGTGCCCCCAGCGGCGTCGACGACGCCCGCCGTCTCGACGCCTGCGGTCTCGAGCGGCCTGGGCTTGACGGCGGTGAAGGGCCTGCTCGTGCTCGGCCTGCTCGGCGGCGCGTACGTCGTCGGCGTGCGCGTGGGAGACAGCCGCGCGCGCGAGGAGCTCGCCGCGCTGCCGCCGAAGACCGTGGTGGTCGAGAAGGTCGTCGAGGTGCGTGTGCCCGCCGAGCCGGTGGTGCCGTCGCCGGTCGCCGAGGTCGTCGACGCAGGGGCCACCGTGCCCGTGAAGGCCGTGAAGAAGCCCGAGGCCGAGCAACCCGACGACCTCATGGCCGAGCTCGCGTTCGTCGATGGCGCGCGAAAGGCCCTGGCCGCGAAAGACGCAGCGAACGCGCTCACGTCACTGGCGGCCTACGACGCGAAGTTTCCCCGCGGCACCATGCGCACCGACGCGCAGCTGCTCAAGCTCGAGGCGTTGTTGCTGGCGGGCAGACGGAGCGACGCCGAGGCGCTGGGCAAGAAGGTGACGTCGACGACCGACTCCGAGCTCGTGCGAGAGCGCGTGAAGAGGCTGCTCGATGCGAAGTGAGTCGCTGCTCCTGCTGGTGGCGATGTTCGGCGCCTGCGCGCCCGACGTCGTCATCGGCACCGAGCGGCGGCTCACGGTGGTCACCACGGCGCCGACGCCAGAGGGACGGTGGCGACAAGCCGGCTTTCGTGTCGCGGCCAGCGAAGACGAGACGTCGGCCGACCTCTGGTACGGCACGACGGCCGCCGACGGCGCGCTGCCTTCGTTCACGTCGCCAGCCCTCGCCGGCGCCGACGCGATTCGTGCGAGCACGATGGTGGGGGCCCGGTTCGTCGTCGCGGGCTTCGTGACGGGTGACGACGGCAAACGCGTCGCGTGGGTGCGCGCGCTCGACGAGACCGATGGCGAGCTGTGGACGACGACGCTGCCGTCTCCGCTCGGCGTCGCGACCGAGGCGACGGCCGTCGCCGCGACGAACGAAGGCTCGCTCGTCGTCGCTGGCGTGGAGCAGGTGAGCACGAGCGACCGCGAAGGCTTCGTCGCGCTGCTCGAGGCCGATGGCGCCGTGCGCTGGCGGCAGAGCTTCGGCACGGGCTTTCAGAATCAGGTTCACGGGGTGCAGCCGCTGAGCATCGCCACCGAAGAGGGGCCGGCGTCACCGTCTCGTCGGCAGTTCTGGGTCGCGGGCGTGCGCTCGTTGGCCACGGGCACGCCGGGCTACGTGCTGCAGATGACGCTCGACGGCGACGTGTGGGACTCCGACCCGCTCGGCCCAGGTGGCAGCCGTTCACTCGGCGTCGTCGCCGCGGGTCGCACCGGCATCGTGGTGTGCACGCGACTCGATGGTGCCGCGCAGCTCGCGTGGACGCAGGGCGGTGCCGTGTCGGGCGCCGCCACGACGGAGGTTCGGCGCGATGAGCCGTTCACCCTCGTCTCGTGCCTGGGCTCGACGTCGCAGGTGAAGCTGGTCGGCACGACGAGCCGCGACGGCGCCGACGTGCCCACCGTCATCACGGTCGATCGCGCCAGCCGCGCCGTCGTCGACACCCGGTTCTCACCGCAGCCGCAGCCCGTCACGGTGTTCGGCGCCGCTGCCGACACGATGGGCGTGTTGCGGTTGGTCGGCCGCTCCGAGTCGCCGCTGCGGCGCTGGTCCATCGTCGAGCCCGGCCACTGACCGTCAGTCACCGATGACGGCCCGGGGCACGAACTCGAGGCCCGCGCGCTTTCGCACCCCGTCGAGCGTCTCCTTCGCGAGCGCGAGGTCTTCGCCCCAGTCCTTCGATGGCTCCACCACGCCCGTCACCAGCGGCATGAACTGTTTCAGCGCGCGATCGATGTTCTGCCCGCGCCGCAGCTCGAATGGAGAGGGCTGCAGGTCGAGCACCCAGCCGGGCCCGACGCGATGGAACGCGAGCGGCGCGAAGGCGGTCAGCGTCACCTGCTGCAAGTTCGAGAAGCCGGCGAGCATCACCAACAGCTCGGTCGTCTGCACCCCGACGAGTCGAAGCCGCTCGAGCCGCTCGAGCAGGCGCACGTTGCTGCGCAGCGCGCGCTCGACCAGCAGCCGGTCGCCCGGCCCGACGCTCACGGCGAGCTCCCTGAGCGCGGGGTACTGTCTCGGCTCGACGAGCCCGAGGGTGTGAACGCCGTCGCGTGACAGCGCGAGTGCGCGGAGTCGGCGGAACGGCCAGGGGCGTCGGTGCAGCTGCTCCAGCTCGCGCTGTGACACGAAGCGCAGGGCCTCGAGCCCACGCAGCTCGGTCTTCTCGAGGAACGTGCCGTCGACGGAGCCGCCGACGGTGAGCGAGGTGAACGTGTTCCACGCCGGGTGGCCGAGCAGCGCCTCGCGTTGGTGCGCCGTCGCGAAGGTGACCCGCGCCTCCGAGACGAAGCCGCGCTGAAACACCTCGGTGCGCGGTGGAATCGCCGGCTCGATGGGCCCCAGCCAGCTGCGCCCGTGCTGGCGAAGCAGCCGCCGCGCGAGCTGCTGCTCCTTCGTCGTCTGCTGCGGCTTGAGCTGCAGCATCAGCAGCTCGGCGCGCGGGTCGCCCTGCTCCTGCAGCCAGTCGCCATAGACGAGCCGCGGCGTGTCGTCTTCGGGGGTCTCGTAGATGAGCTGCAGCAGCTCGGCCTCGCTCGTCGGCCGGCGGGCCCGCACCGTGTCGTCGAGCAGCGCCGCCGCGGCCGGGAGCGGAGCCTGCAACACGACCTTCACCAGCACTGCCAGCTCGTGCACCTGCGCGACGTCGTCTGCCGTCGTCGGGTCTTCGGGCAGTGCCCCGAGCACGCGCCGCGCGAGCGGGAGCAGCTGCTCGTTCACGATGACGCGCGGGTCGGCGAGGTGGCTGCGGGGCTCGAGCGCGGCGCGCACCCGCACGTCCTTCATGCGCTCGAGCGCCGAGAACAGCATCGTCCACCGCGCCGTGCCGATGCCGCCTACCGTCGGCAGGTTCTGGAAGAAGCTCGCGAACGCCCTCGCCACGCGCGGGTCGTCGAGCTGCGCGAGCCGCTCGATGCGCTGGCCCACCGCCACCCAGGGCGGCGCAGCAAAGAGCGCGAGCAACCGGCCGAGGTCGACGTCGCGGCGCTCGTTGGCGAGGTCGAGCCAGAGCCCCTGCAAGCCCGAGCGGGTGCGCGCCTCGAGCCGCGGCAGCCGTGAGGTGAGGGCGTCGCTGAGCACGTCGATGAGGTTCGCGAGCGCGGGCACACGGCGAACGCGCCACGCCTCGAGCATCGCCTCGAGCGCCGCGGCCGGCCGGCCTTCGTTCAACAGGCGTGTCGGAGCGTCGAGCCACACGGCGCCATCATCACCCAGCTTCGAGCACGCTGCGCGGCAGCATCGGGACCCGGGCGAGCGAGCACGCGCGCTCGAGAAAGGCGCGCGCGACCGGCCGCTGCGGGCCCCAGTCGGGAGAAGGCTCGAGCAGCCCCGACACCAGCGGCAGCAGCGCTCCGAGCGCGGCCGGGGCCTGCTTCACCGGGTACTGCAGCGCGACGAGGTCGAGCACCCAACGCCCGTCGCTCAGCCGCAGGAAGTCGAACGGCTCGACCAGCGCGAACCTGATTCGCCGCAGCGAAGCGACCGTCGACAGGCGCTGAAACGCCTCTGGCGAGACGACGCCGAAGAACCGGGCGGCCGACGCGCGGCGCAGCAGCGGCAGCAGCTTCTCGACCGCGAGAGGGAAGCGCTCTCGCTCGTGCATCGGAACGAAGACCTCGAGCGTCGTGAGCGCGGGCACCGGCGCCCTCGGCAGCTCGCCGTAGACCTCGGCGGGCACGTTCACGCCCAGCACCTGCACGCGCCGCAGCGGGTGTTTCCTGCGCGGCAACGCGAGCACCTGGCGTTCGTCGAGGTAGCGCAGCGTCTCGAGGCCGCGCAGCTCGGTGTGCTCGAGGAACTCGGCGTCGAGGCCAATCAGCTCGGTGAACGTGTTCCACGCGGGGTGGCCGGTGAGCTGGGCCTTCAGCTTCGGGGTGGTGAATGCCAGGTGCGCCGTCGAGGGGAAGCCGCGGGCGAAGACCTCGGAGCGGCGCAGAATCGCAGGCTCGAGCACCCCGAGCCACGCACGCCCATGAGCCTTGAGCAGCTGGCGAACGCGCTGCTGCTCCTTCGAGGTCGTCTTCGGCTTGAGCTGCAGCGTCAGCAGCTCGGCGCGCGGGTCGCCCTGCTCCTGCAGCCAGTCGCCGTAGACGAGGCGCGGCGTGTCGTCTTCGGGGGTCGTGTAGATGAGCTCGAGCAGGCTCTCTTCGCTGACCGCCGGCTTCGCTCTCGAGGTGTCCGACCGCAGCGCCGCCGCCTCGGGGAGTGGCGCCGCGCAGACCCGTTCGACCAGCGCTCGAAGCGTCGCGAGGTGAGCCTCGTCAGCGGCGGTGAGCACGTCGTCTGAGAGCGTCTCGAGCACACGCGTGGCCAGCGGCGCGATGTGCTCCTCGAACATGACGTCGGGCGTGTCGCTCGCGACGAGCCGCGCGAGCGCAGGCCGGGAGCGCGAGTCGCGCATTCGCTCGAGTGCTTTGAGCAGCATCGTCCATCTCGAGCCCTTGATGCCTCCGATGGTGGGCGGCTCACGCGCGAAGTCGGCAAAGGCGCGCGCGACGCGTGGGTCGTCATGCTGAGACAGCCGCTCGATGCGCACGCCCACCGCGGTGAACGGCGGCGCGGTGAACACCGCGAGCAGCCGGCCGAGATCGACGTCCTTTCGCTCGTTCAGCAGATCGAGCCACGCCGTCTGCAGCGCGTTGCGGGTCTTGCCTTCGACCGGGGGCAGTCGCTCGGTGAGCGCGTCACCCAGCGTGTCGATGAGGTCTGCGAGCGCCGCCACCCGCAGCGTTCGCCACGCGTCGATCAGCGCCTCGAGCGCTGCCGCCGGCCGGCCCTCCTCGAGCAGTCGGGTCGCCAGCTCGAGAGACGAGCGGTCGGTCACGGGGGCTCCCCCATCAACTGCTTCATCAGCTCGTCGTCTTCGTCGTCGGTCGCTCCGGCGTCGGGCGTCGCGTACTTCGCGCGCTCTTCGTCGGTGCACGGCTTCGGGTCGAGCCCATCGGCTTGAACGCACTCGAGCAGCCACGCCTCGCGGGGAGGCCTGCCTGCCTTCTCGGCCTGCGCGCGCGCGTCGTCGATGGCCGGTTGCACGAGCGCCGTCGACAGCTTCGGCACCGCAGCGACGAGCACGAGGCTCGACGTCAGCAGCCCGACGAACGGCACGACCGCGCGGTACAGCGTGGTGACGGGCAGCCGGAATCGGAAGCTCGAGATGAACAGGTTCAAGCCGAGCGGCGGCATGCAGAACGCGAGCTCGAGGTTCAAGATGACCATCATCGCGAGGTGAAACGGAGACAGCCCGAACCGCGCGGCGAGCGGCAACACCAGCGGCACCGCGACGATGAGCGCCGACACGCCGTCCATCACCATGCCGATGACGAGCAGGAAGACGTTGAGCGCGACGAGGAACTGCCAGCGCTCGGTGAGGCCCGCCTTCGTGAGCGCGTCGAGCAGGTGCGCGGGTACCTGCCGGTCGATGACCAGGTTCATCAGCGCGTTCGCCATCATGAGAATCAGCACCACCGCGCCGGCGAGGGCGAGCGCGCTCTGCAGCACGCGCGGCACGTCTCTCCAGCCGAGGTCTTCGTGCACCTTCACGACGACGAGCAGCGTGTACGCGACGCCCAACGCGGCGCTCTCGTCGAGCGCGGTGAGGCCCGAGGCGAGCCCTCCGAGAATGACGACGGGAAGCCCGAGCTCCCACTTGATCAGCCCGAGCGCGGCGATGGCGTCGCGAAGGTGGAACGCCTCGCGGGGAATGCGCTCCTGCTTGCCGGTGAACGCGGCCCACGCACCGAGAATGACGAGCACGAGCACGCCCGGAAGCAGCCCCGCGCGGAAGGCGAGCTCGAAGTCGAGGCCGGCGACGAGCGCGTAGACGAGAATCGGCAGCGACGGCGGGAAGAGCAGGCCGAGCGAGCCGCCCGTGGTGACGAGGCCGAACGAGAAGCGGTCAGACCAGCCCTGTTGCCGCAACGTCGGCAGCAGCAGGCCGCCGATGGCCACGATGGTGACGCCGCTGCCTCCAGTGAGCGTGGTGAAGAAGGCCGAGGCGCCGAGACAGACGAGCGCGAGGCCGCCCGGCATCCACCCGAGGAGTTTGCGCGAGGCCTCCACCAGCCGCTGCGGCGCCTTCGACTCAGCAAGCAGGTAGCCGAGCACGGTGAAGAGCGGAATCGTGACGAGCACCGGCGAGCCCGCGAATTGTTC
The DNA here is from genome assembly GCA_016793585.1 of Archangium sp. The sequence continues at coordinate 20,384 of JAEUJR010000904.1, read as the reverse complement.
GTCGAGCACGCGCGGCGCGAGGCGATTGACGGGGCTCCCCGAGAGCCACCAGGCCAACGCGGTGCCGCCCGCCATCAGCACGAAGAGCGGCGTGCCCAGCAGCGCGAGCGCCGAGAGCGCCGCACCGAGCCAGCCCGTCGTGACGCCCGCTCCGATGACGACCGCGCCGCTGCCACCGAGCGCCCAACGGGAGCGGTTCATCTCACGCTCCGGTCGAGAGGCAGAACACCCGCGGCGTGCGCGGAATCGTTGCCGCTCGCTGATGCGTTGCTCGAGTCGAGGGAACGAAAGCTCGCGGCCCGTGCCCACCCGTTGGCACTCGTGCCGATCAGCTCCAGGTCTCGAAGCGACGCCCTGTTCACCGCGCGACGCTCGCTGCGTGAGTCGAGAGTCAGAAGAGCCGCGGCGTGCGCGGAATCGTTGCCGCTCGCTGATTCGTTGCTCGAGTCGAGGTTCCGAAAGCCCGCGGCCCGTGCCCACCCGCTCCTGCTGGCGCGAAGCTCGCTGCGTGAGTCGAGAGGCAGAAGACCCGCGGCCGCCGCGGAATCGTTGCCCTTCAGCTCGAGCGCGTGCACCACTCCGTCGACGCTCATGACGCCGCTCCGTGCGCGCTCTCGACCGGAGCCCCGCGCAACACCCAGAGCAGGAACCGCAGGGCGAGCAACAGCAACCCGAGCGGCACGACCAACGACAACGGCTTCACGAGCAACCCACGCGGCGCATCGGTGCCCGTCACCACCAGCGGCACGTGCGTCGCTTCCGGCTGCTCACGAAGCGCCGTGACGTCGGCCACGCCACTCCAGTCTGCTGCGTCGAGCCAGGCGTTCCATTCTGCTCCCGTCAGCGTCGTGTCCCACCGCGTGCCGCCGAGCACGCGTGGCCCGACCTTCACGTCGAGCGCGACCTGCCGAGAGAAGAGGAACACGTCACGCCCGAGGCCCGAGCCGACGGCGCTCCACTTCGTCGACGGCGCGTCGTCCATACGCGCGTGAAAGCCATCGATGGCGAGGAAATCGAAGAAGCCCCACGCCGAGACGAGACAGACCGTCGCCGAGACGAGCCCCGTCGTCATCGCCGCCACGGTGCGACCCGTCGACGGCAGCATTCTCGCGACCACGTCGATGGTCAGGTGCCGCCCCTGCGCCGTCGCGATGGAGGCCCCGACGAGCACCAGCAACAGGGTCAGCCGCGTCGCGAGCCCACGCAGCCCGCCAACCAGCGTGAGCGTCGAGCCGTCTTGCGCCCAGCCCAGCACGTTGCCGGCCCAGGCGACGCCGACGTCGCGCAGCACCACGCCGAGCCCCACGCCCACCAGCAGCGCCGCTGCCGTCGCGAGCGAGCGCTTCGAGAAGCGCCACGTCAGCGCCGCGCCCCCGAGGCCCAGCACCGCCGCGCGCAACACCGCCCCCGCGACGAACGCCGACGTCGTCTGCGCCGCGAGGCCCTTCAGCACGACCCACGCGAGCAACGACGCGACGAGCGAGGCGCTCACGACGCAGGCGAGCACCAGCTCGGCCCGCGACCACGCCGTGTCGATTCGCTCGAGCGCGCGCTTCACTCGCAGCCCGCCTTCACTTCACCAGCTTCTCGACTTCGGTGATCAGCTCTGCAGGCAGCGCGCCCTTCGCCATGCGGCTGCGCGCTTCGCGATAGAGGGCGTCCCACTCGGCCTGCTGCTCGGGCGTCGGCTGCACCACCGTCATCTTCGCCTTCAGTCGCTCGAGCGCCTTCTCGTCTTCGGCGCGAATGCGGGTCGTCAGCGCGTTCGCGGTCAGGCGGCCGGTCTCGAGCACCATCGCGCGGTTCGCCTCGGACAGGGTGTCGAGCTTCGCCTTCGACAGCACCATGCCGCCGATGTTGGGGCCGACCACGGCCGTCGAGAGGTGGTCGAGCTTGCTGCTCCACTGCAGCTGCTCGGCGCCGAGGGCCGAGATGCTCATCGCGTTGATGTTGCCGGTCGACAGCTCGGGCAGCACCTCGGGCACGCCGAGGGGAATCGCGACCACGTTCGCGGCCTGGAACACCGGCGACAGGGTCGGGTCTTCACGCCAGACCCACGGGCGCTGGCCCTTGAAGTCCTTCGGGCTCGCCAGGCCGAAGCCCTTCGACATCCACCGGTCGAGGCCGACGTCACCCCAGCCCACGAGCACGAAGCCCTGCGCCTTGAAGGTGGCGTCGAAGCGCGGCTTGAGCGCGTCGCGCGCGGTGTCGAGCTGCTTCCACGTCGAGATGAGCCCGGGCGCCTGCAGCACGTTCACCGTGGGGTCGATGACCGCGAGGCCCGTGCAGGTGACGACGGCTCCGTCGAGCTGGCCCGTCTTCATCTTGCTGATCTGCGCCACCTCGTCGCCCTGGGTGGCGTTCCAGTACACCTCGATGAGCACCTCGCCGTTCGACTTCTCCTTCACGGCCTTCACCCACGTGCGCAGCACCTGGCCCCACGGCGATTCGCGCGGGGCGAGCGAGCCGATCTTCAACGTCACCGGGTCGGCGAAGGACAGCGAGGCACACGTCAACGTCGTCAGCAGCAGCAGGTTTCGCATGGAGGAGTCCCTGGGCGTCTTCAGAAGGAGCAGCGCTTGAGGCGGGGCGGCGCGAGGTACCGCTTCGCCTTGCGCTTGGCGACGGTGTTCTCGAGGCGCTGGGCGGGCAGCACGTCACCGGCTTCGACGACCTCGGCCAGCAGCTTCTCGTAGGCTGTCTTGTCGTGCGCGTTGCAGGCCCAGTTCTGCGCGTAGAGCAGCTGCACCGTCAGCGCGCCGCGGTTGGTGAGGGTGAGCGCGCGCTCGAACAGGCGCTTCGACTCGGCGAGCTCGGCGTCGGGAGAGCGTGCATGGTACGCCCCGAGCGCCGCGAGGCCCGTCGCGAAGCCGACGCCTTCGTCCAACGCGACGGCGTGCTCGAGAATCGCCACGCCCACGAAGAGCTCGGCGACGATGGCGGAGTCTTCGGAGGCGACGCTGCCACGCGAGACCCACGCTGCGCCCAGCCACAACAACGGCTCGGCGTCGGCCTTGTTCGTGAAGCCCGAGAGGTACGCCTTGATGGTCTCGGAGTTCTTCTGTGCGGCCACGAAGCCCGGCCGCTTCTGCTCGAGCAGCAGGGTGCCGAACCGAATGGCGCGGTCGTACGCGTCGCGCGCGCGCTTCGCCTGAAAGGCCTCGGCGTCGTCATCTTCTTTGTCGATGGCCTGCTCCCACTCGTCTTCGATGAAGGCGCCCGAGTACCCGGCCCACGACTGCGTCAGCAGGTAGAGCGCGTCTTCGTTGTCCGGCGCGAGCTTCTGCATGCCCTCGAGCTGCACCAGGCTCGAGGCGGCAGCGATCTTCGCGACCTCGAGATCAGACAGCGTGTCGAAGGCGCCGGCCGCGTCGCGCGTCGACTTCACGGTGCCGTCGAGAATGATCCGGTCGAGGCAGGCGGTGGCGCTGATCAGCACGGCAACCAGAACGGGCAGTCGCATGGCCGGGCAATACAAAGGGCTGCGACTGCAAACGAGTGGTTTCAGGGCACTGGGGAGCAGCTCCCCAACAATTCGTCGACGGGGGGGCTGGCAGGCCGGGGTGATTCAATGTAGGAGAGCGCCTGCCCGGAGTTTTTCCGGACACGGCCGCAATGAATGCAGCCGGAACACTGAAAGTTGACGATGGCGACTGGTACCGTGAAGTGGTTCAACGATGCGAAGGGCTTTGGTTTCATCTCGCAGGACGGCGGCGGCGAAGACGTTTTCTGCCACCACACTGCGATTCAGACCCAGGGCTTCCGCACCCTGCAGGAAGGCCAGAAGGTGGAGTTCGACGTCGCGCGCGGCCCGAAGGGCCTCCAGGCGCAGAACGTTCGCCCGGTCTGAGTTTTCCTCAGCCACGACATGCCTGCTGAGCCTGGCTCGGTAGGTATGACTGACGGCCCGTCATCCAACATGGAGACGGGCCGTTTCATTTGTGGTGCCTGACCCATTCGCCGACAGGGTGTGCATGCGTTGGTCGTTCTGCTTCGTGGCGTCGTTGATTTTCGTCGGTTGCTACATCACCGAACGCGGGCAGGTGCAGAGCGCGTTCGACCTGGCGGCGGGTGATGGTGGTGGTTCGTCGTCGCGGTGTGGGACGGCGACCTGTAGCGGGTGCTGCACGGCCGAGGGCTCGTGCGCCGCCGGCAACGTCGACAGCCAGTGCGGTGCTCAGGGCGCCATGTGCTCCGACTGCAGGCTGAAGAGCGCGACGTGCGGGGTCGGCATGTGCTCCCCGCCGATACCCGTCGTGGTTCGTGGTGAGACGCGCTTTCTCTCGAACGACGGGCGCAGCACGCTCTCCTTCGACCAGGTCGCCTTGTGGGTCGTGCAGGGTGACGGCGGCTTCTTCTCGGTGCCAGAGCAGTCTCAGCAGGGGGCGGTGGCCTTCGCTCCGGTGCCCCGCGGCGAGCGGTATCTCTTCACCGGCGACCTCTGGGTCTTCGGCGTGGGCACCGAGGTCGATCTCTCGCAGTCTGTGCTCGAGCGCAGCGGCGTGACGTTCGGCGACGCGGGCCTCAGCTGGACGATGACGACGAACGACGTCTCGGCGTTTCCTCCGGGCACCAACCTGCAGGCGTACGCACCGTCGCTCGGGCTCTGGGTCGAGCGGTATCAGCGCGGCGCGCAGGTTCCCCTCGGCTCGAGCCCGACGATTCCGTTCGACCATGTCGCCGCGGTAGGCAGCTCGCTCGCCCCGATTCCGGAAGGCGACACCCTGTTCCTGTCGGCGATGACGCCGCTCGACGCTGGCGCAGGCCTGACGGCACAGCTCGCCACGGCGATGGGCTCAACCCGGCTGGAGCTCCTCACTGGCGTGCCTGGCAGCGCGACCGTCGGCTTCTCGTCGGGGCGCCCCGTTTCGCTGGTGACCGGCTGGCACCCGCGGGCCTTCTTCGATGCGGTGAGCGCGTTCGTCGACCCTGGGCTGCCGCAGCAGTACTCGTTCGCGATCTCAGCGTTGCCCTTCGCGGTCGATGCCGGCAGCGCTGGCTCGAGCGGAGACCTGCTGATCATCGACAGTGCCGGTGAAGGCGTCACGAGCGACGTGCTGGTGAACGTGAGAGCGCGCAGCGTGTTCCCCACCGACTGGCCGTTGGTCGCCACCGCGTCGTTCTGCGCTGGCGTCAGCACGCAGCGGCCCGACGCGGGCGCCCTGACGCTCAACTCGCAGGTCTGTGTGACGGAGCAATCGTTCGACCTCGACCTGCGGCCCTCGGTTCAGCCTGCCGTCGACATCGCGCTCGACGGCACCAGCGTCATCGCCAGGCCCTTCCAGCAGGGCAGCACGCCTCGTGTGTCTGCGACCGCCCGCCTGGGGTGGAATCAGTCTGGCCCGGTCGGCTCGTGGGAGGTGCGCTCCTTCACCTTCGATGGTGCTCGCTGGCGGCGAGTCGCGACGCTGGTCGCGCCCGGCACGACCACCTCACTGCTGCTGCCTCCCGGGTTCCTCACGCCGGGCCAGCCTGCCGCCCTGCGCCTCATCGCGAGACGGCAGACGGGCGTCGAGACCATGCCATACCGGTCGACGTTCCCCTGGGGAACGGCCGAGGTGTCGTCGGGGGTGTTCGATGTTCGCTGAGCTCCTCGTCGCGGTGGTGGTGAGCCAGGCCGAACTCGACGCGGGCGTCGCGGCCCCCGATGCCGGCGTCGCCGCCGAGCTCGATGCAGGGGCGGTCGTGCCGGTGGAGGCTCCTGCGCTCAGCTCGTTGTCCGACGAACGGGTGCCGTTGGAGCTGAAGAAGCAGGCGCTCGCGAAGGTGCCGGCGACGGAGCTGGTCGACGCTATCGGGAAGGTGAAGCCCGACGCCGATCGTGAGCAGCTGTGTCACGACCTGCGTGAGCTCGTGCCGCCAGCGTTGCTCAAGGTTCAGTCTGTCGACGTGAACGACGACCCGGTGGAGGCGACGGTGCTGCTCGACGGCCGTGAAGTGGGCACGGCGCCGTACGACGCGATGGTGCCGGCCTGCGTGAAGCGCGTGGTGCTTCAGCGTGGCGCCGAGGCTCGCACGGAAGACGTGGTGCTCGAGGCGCGTGGCCGCAAGACGGTGCGGGTCGACTGGGGCGGCGCGAAGAAGTTCTGGGCCGTGTCGGCCATGAGTGACGTGAGCCTGTTCAATCCATCACTCAAGCTGGTGCCGCCAGACGCGGAGCCTGCGACGGCCGTCATCGGCGCTGGCGTTCGCTTCGAGTCTTTCGCCAGGGTGTTTCACTTCAGCGTCGCGGTGAACGTGAACCCGCTCTATGGCCCGCTCCTGGCTGTCGTCGGTCTTCGAGGCGTGCCCGTGGTGCCGATGGTCGACCTCTTCTTCGGCGCGGCGTTTCGGCCCGGCACCTCGACCGTGAGGGCGGTCATCGCCATCGATGGGGGGCTCTGGCAGCTGCTCTCTCCAGCCGTGCGTGCGACGGGCGGTGTGCTGTTGTTCGAGCGGGTGCTGATCACCGTCAACGTCGACGCGCGGCTGATGACGGTGGGGTTCGTCTTTCCGACGCTGCAGCTGCCGCTGGTGTCGCCCGGGTTCGGCGGCGCCGCCGGGTTTGCCTGGTGACGAAGTGACCCGAAGCCGAGGGGTTGGGAAATTCGGACGGCGCGTGTCACGAAACCGGCCAGCTGCGGATTCCCGGAGCATCGACGCAGCACTGGCGCTGCGTCTGCACTGAGGAGTCCTTCATGAACGTCGTCACCATCGCCCGGCAGTCTCTCTCCACCGCGTGGCGCAACCGCGCGCTCTGGCTCTTTGGCTTCTTCGTGGCCGCCTCGGGAGGAGCCGGAGCCGGCAACCCGAAGGCGAGCAGCGGCGGAGGCACCGCGTTGCCCGCGTGGGTGTGGCCGGTGCTCGTCGTCGGAGCCCTCGTCGGCATCGCCGCGTTCCTCATGCACATCATCAGCGAAGGAGCGCTCATCGCGCAGGTGCAGCGCGCGAGTGGTGGCTCGGCCACGTCGGTGCGTGACGGGTTTCGCGCGGGGCTCTCGCACTTCGGCGTCGTCTTTCGCCTGAAGGTGCTGGCGGGCCTCGGCCTGCTCGTCATCGCCGCCGTCGTGTTGTTGCCGGTCGGGCTCGGCATCGCGTCGCTCGTGCCGCTCGCGCTTGGCGCGGGGCTCTCGGCGCTGACGATGGTGGTGCTGCTTCCTGCCGTGCTGACCGGCTACCTCGTGCTCGAGGTCGCGCTGCGGGTGGCGGTGATCGAGCAGCGTGATGCGCTGGCCGCGGTGAAGGAGGCGCAGCACTACCTCTCGGGGCGGCTGCTCGAGTCGTTGCAGTTGCTGGTGATGGCGGTGGTCGGGCAGGCGGGCAGCAGCCTGCTGGCGGTGGCAGCGCTGCTTCCCGGCGCGTTGGTCGGGCTCATCGTCTACGCGGTGACGCAGGCGCTGATTCCGTCGCTGGTCGTCGGTGCGCTCGTCGCGGTGCCGCTGCTCATTCCCGCCATCGGCTTCGGCGGCACGTTGCGCAGCACGGTGTGGACGACGGGCTTCCTCGCGAGCCGGGCGCTCGAGCGCAGCTGATGTTCTTCGTCTTCGCCACGTTGATGGGCGGTGAGGCGGGCCCGGTCGACGAGGCCGAGGTCGTCTCGTTGTTGGACGCCGCGCGGGTGGGCAACCCTCGCGCGGCGCGGCGGCTGTACGCGCTGCACGTGACGAAGCTGTACCGTGCGCTGCGGCCGCTGTGCCGGTCAGATGCCGATGCGGAAGACGCCGTGCAGGCGGCCTTCGTCGACGCGCTCTCGCATCTGTCGCGGTACGCACCGAGAGAGGGGCGGCGCTTTCTCTCGTGGCTGGTGACGTTGGGTCTGAATCGGGTGCGCAAGTCGTTTCGGTCGTCGTCGCGCGTGGAGGTCGACTCCGAGACGGTGGGCGCCGTGCTCGATCGCGAGGCCACGACGGACGAACACACGCAGGTGCGACGGAGCGCGTTGCTGAAGGCGCTGGCGACGTTGCCCGAGCGCGACCGGCAGGTGGTGAGCCTCTTCTACGGCGCCGAGCTGTCAGCCGACGAGGTGGCCGAGACGACTGGCGTGAGCGCCTCGAACGTTCGGAAGATCTGCGAGCGGCAACGCAAGGCGCTGCTGACGATGCTGGGAGAACCTCATGAGTGATGAACGTCTGGGCCGTGCCTGGCAGGTGCTCGAGCCGACGGCGTCGCAGCGCGTGCGGGTGGAGAAGGTCGTGGTGACCGCCTGGGAGGCGCGGCAGCGGTCGCTCCTCTCGGAGTGGCTCGACGTGTTTCGCGCACGGCCCCTGCTCAACGGTGCGTGGATGCTGGCGGCGATGGCGGTGCTGGTGTTCACGACGCCGGTGGGCGGGTTGCTCGCGGCGATTCCGAGACTTCAGTCGGTGGGGGTGACAGCTGGCGTCGTGCCCAGCTCTGGCCTCCACCTGGCGAGGAGCTCCTCTCGGGAGGTTCACCGGTCGAGATGGTTAGATAGTCTATCTAACTATCTCGACCCTGGAGTGGCCCACCGACCCCTCGCGGTGAAAGGGCACGGACTTCGCGCGTTCCATCTGAACTGGCGCCCCTCGATGCTTCTGAGCGCACGGCCATCACCGCTCACCCAGGTGCCTGGCCGTTGTGGTTGGTGGGCGCTCATCGAAGACCTGCATCAGGCGGCGGGTGGCGCGCTCGTCGAGGCCTGGCAGCTACCGCACCCGCTCGCGGCCGCGGTCGCGTTTCATCATCAGGTCGGCGCGTGGGACTGGCTGCAGACGGTGAACGAGGTGGTGGCGCAGGTCGAGGGCACGCCCCACGTGACGCCCGACACGCTGGGCCGCATCGCCGCGCTCGACACCGACCCATCTGCCGCGGCTGCGGCATCCCATTCCCGGATCATGTTGCGTGACGACGAGTCACACCGAGGCGCGCTTCCGCTTCATCCCTGCTTCAGCTGTGCACGCGCGATGGCCGTCGCCACCGTCATCACCGAGATCTGCGGGTTCACGCCGAGCGACGTAGGAAAGACGCTCGCGTCGGCGATGACCAGGTTCTTCACGTCGTACGTCTCGCCATCGGGCTTCACGACGGCCCACGCCTTGTCGCTGCCCATCGCGCAGGTCGACATCGGGTGTGACGCGTAGATGTTCATCTGATCCCACGGGCGGTCCTCGGCCAACAGCGCATCGAGCTCGGCGAGGTTCTTCTGCGCACCGGCGCGAGAGAAGCCGGTGTGCACTTCGGTCGCGCCCGCCGCGAAGTAGATGGCCGCGATCTGCCGAATGCCCTTCTTGATGACGCGAACATCTTCCGCGTTCGTGTCGTACGAGATCTTCGAGCGAGGCTCGTGGGCGCCAGGCTCGACTCGCCCCTCGGCGGTGTCGCCCAACATCACGCCGCACGCCGCGAGGTGGCGCAGCTGGTTCATCGGCTTCGAGTACAGCTCGTACTGCACCGAGTAGATGTCGGGCGAGGCGCTGAACGTCTCGAGCACCGCGTTCTCACCAGGCAGGCGCACGTAGTACCCCTGCACCGCGCCGTGCCAGCCGTCGACGAGCTCCTCGAACCGGCCCACCACGCCGAGCGCGGTGTGCACGTGCAGGTTCCTGCCGACGCGGCCGTTCGAGTTCGCGAGCTTCTGCCGCAGCAGGAAGATCGGCGTCGAGATCGCACCTGCGCAGAGAAAGACCTTCTTCGCGCGCACCTCGAGTCGACGCGACACGACCTCGGTCACCGGGTCGCAGCCGAACGCCTCGACGCCGACCGCGACGCCGTTCTCGACGAGGAGCCGGCTCGCGCGCGCGCACGAGAACACCGCCGCGCCGGCCGCGAGCGCACGGGGAATGAGGTTGCGATCGACGCTCCCTTTTCCTCCGACGGGGCAGCCCACCTGACACAGCCCACACCCGATGCACCCGGGCGCGTTGCGGACGATGGCCGAGTGCCCCTCGAGCTTCAGTGCCTCACACCCATTGCGGAAGAGCTCGTTGTGCCGGCGCCAGACCCCCTCGTCGGTGCGCACGGCTCCGACGGCGGTCTCGACCTCTTCGAACGTCGACGCCAGGCCCGCCTCGTCGGCCCACGGCACGCCGTATTGTTCCCTCCACTTCGAGAGCACGGCGGCCGGCGTGCGAAAGCAGATGCCCGAGTTGATCAGCGTGGTGCCGCCGACGGCCTTCCCGCGAGGCATCGGGACGAAGATGTTGCCGATGGCGACCGAGGTGCCGCGCTCGGCGTAGATGTTCCGCACGGCCCATGACTGCTTGTTCGACAGCTCGTGCGGTTCCCACTTGCGGCCTTCTTCCAGGAAGACGACCGAGAGCCCGGCTTCAGCGAGCTGCACTCCCGCTGCGGCGCCGCCAGCTCCCGTGCCGATGACGACGACGTCGCAGCGAAGCGTCTCGTCGGACGTGAAGGTGTCGGCGCGAAGCAGCTGGCCGCGGGGAAGCTCCATGGCGCCGATGTAGCCCACTCCGTGTGACGGGTGCGCATCGCCCAAAGACGACGGCCACCTGCTCACCGATGAATGAGCGGCGTAGGCTCGCGCGCCATGCGCGACCTCCGCTCCGTTGCCGTGCTCTCGTGGTGCCTGTCCTCCATCGCGTTCGCCGAGCCGGCCGAAGACCCGTGCCCGCTCACCGAAGCGAAGGTCACCGAGGTGACGGGTATGAAGGTCACGAAGAAGGAGCTGCGGCCCTTCGCCTTCGGCGTCACCCAGTGCGTCTACGTGAGAGCGGCACCCTGCAGTTCCAACGCGTCATGCCCGAAGCGAAGGGCGTGAAGACCGACGCCGAGCTCGCCGCGAAGCTCGCCGAGACCGAGAAGCGTCGCCTGCTGAAGGACTTCTCCGTTCCCGCCTACTCCTTCACCGGCGGCGTGACCGTCGTGCTGCCCGGCGGCGTCTGGGAGGTGCTCGCGATTCGCGGGCCTGGTGGCGGCCTCGACCCGATGAAGCTGGGCAAGGCGCTCGTCGAGGCGAAGCTCAAGAAGTGACTCACGGCCGGGCCGGCGAGACCATCGACCACAGGTCTGGCCGCTTCGGCATCTTCGACAGGTCACAGCCGCGCGTGAGCCCGCCGGCCTCGCGCACCCGGTCATCTTCGAAGTAGCCCAGGTGCATCGCGAAGGTGACGGCCTGGTACCCCGCGCGCCGCACCGCGAGGGAGGACTGGCCCCACGCCTTCCACACCGACAGCCGCTCGGCCGCCGGCAACACGCGGAGCGCCGCCCCATGCGTCGGCAGCGTCGACAGGTTCACCGCGCGCAGCAGCGTGCGGAAGAGCTCCTGCATGTCTGGGTAGAGCTGCGAGACGTAGAGGTCGACGAAGCGCGCGACGCCAATCTCGTCGGCGCTGAACGGCCACTCGGGCGCGCCGGGGAAACATGCGCGCGCCAGCTGCTCCACGACGTCGGCCTCGAGCTCGTCGAACACGAAGTACCCGGCCTTCGCAGCCCCAAACCCACGCAGCGCGCGAAACACCCAGCCGCCGCCCGCCACCGCGAGCAGCCCTCCGACGCCAGCCGCCTTGAGCAGTGCGCGCCGTGACACGCCGGCCAGCAGCGCGTTCGGCGTCGTCGGCGGAGGCGTGGTGGGCAGCATCGGGGCCTTCAGGTGTACCGCTCTCGAACCACCACGGCAAAGCGCACCGCTGAACATCAGCCGCTCGTTCCCGTCGACCGCGGCGGGGGCACAGGTATGGTCGCGCCCCGGAGGCCGTTCATGCACCGCACCCTCTCAGCCGTCGCCCTGCTCACGTCAGCCCTCGCGCTCGCGCAGCCGAAAGAAGCGCCCCGTGCCGCGCTCATCGTCGGCGTCGTCTCGTCACAGAACGCCGAGTCGGCCAGGGCCCAGTCTGCCGCGCTGTCGGGCTTCGTCGGCAACGCGCTCCATGAGCCCACCGTCTCGCGCGTGTACCCCGACCAGGAGGCGCTCGCCGTCGCCGTCGCCAAGGGTGAGGTCGACTACGCCCTGATGGGCCCGCTCGCGTACCTGCGCATCGACCCCAAGGCGAACGCGCAGCTCATCTTCCGCACCATTCGAAACGGCAAGTCGACCTACCGCTCGGTGCTGTTCGCGCCCGCCGGCAAGAAGACGACGCTCGACACCATTCGCAAGGGCTCGGGCCTCAAGGTGGCGTGGGTCGAGCCGTCGAGCGCGTCGGGCTACCTGCTCGCGAAGGCCCACCTGCTGCGCGCCGGCATCAACCCGGTGCAGGTCTTCACCGTGCAGGACTTCCTGGGCTCCCACGACGCGGTCTGCAAGGCGGTCGCGGCCGGCAAGTACGACGTGGGCGCGACGTTCAGCGACCCGACGCCGAACTCCACGCGCATCTCGGGCTGCGAAGGCCCGCTCGGCAAAGACGCCGCGAAGCTGACGCTCGTCTCGGCGACCGACGAGGTGCCCAATGACGTGCTGGTGGCTGCGCCCGCCATCAAGCGTGAGCGCGTCGAGCTGCTCCGCGCCGCAGGCAAGTCGGCTGCGGCAACCGACGTGGGCCGCGACATGCTCAAGGCCGCGTTCCTCGCCGAAGCCGTCACCGAGGTCTCGGAAGACGACTTCGCCCCGGTTCGCAAAGCGTTGGATGCGTTTGCACGCTGACCTGTAACCAATTCGGCCCAGCCGCCACATTCGTTGCTTCCACCCCAAGGTCGGGTGAGAACCATCGCACTCATGTCGGTGACCGTTCGTCGGGTGGCAGCCCTGGTGGCAGTGCTCGTCTGTCTCGGCGGTGCAGCCGTCATGTCTGCGTCGCACCGCAACCAGCTGATGCGGCAGGCACGGCAAGACGCCGAAGCCGAGGCCGAGCAGACGTGGCAGGCGACGGCCGAGGCGTTGAAGGCGCTCGTTCCGCCGATGAGCGCGCGGGCCCAGCGGGTCGCGAAGCTCGAGAACATCGCCAACATCGTCCGCTCCACCACCAGCCACAGCGACCTGCAGGAGCTCGGCACCACCCTCAAAGACGCACGCGCCAGCGAGGCCTGGTTGAACGACCCCCTCGCCGGAGCCGCCTTCACCCTCTTCCTCGGCCGCGAGCCTGCGCTCAGCGAGACGCCGGCGCTCGTCGAGGCGATGAAGGGGCAGCTCGAGCGCGCCGAGCTCGCGCCCACCGGCGCCTTCGTCGTCGAAGGCCAACGGTTGTGGCTCGTCGGCGTCGCGCGCACCGAAGTCGAGAACCTGAGCGGGCAGGGCGCCTTCGTCGGCGTCGCCCGCGAGGTGGCGGCGGCAGACCTGCCTTTGGCGGCGAGCGGCGTGGCGCTGCAGCTGGTGATGGGCGACTCGAAGAACACGCTGAGCGCGGGCGCGAAAGACGACGTCGAGCACCTCGCCCGGCGCCGCATCTCGATGAAGCGCGACGAGTCTCCCTGCTGCGTGACGCGTGACCTCGTGCCCGGTGTCTCGCTCGCCGTGCTGAAAGACCCGAAGCCCAGGCTCGACGCCGCAGAGGCCGAAGCGACGCACGCGCAGTGGCCGAGGTTCGGCGTGGCCGCCGCGCTCTCGCTCGTGGTCGTCGCGCTGGCGCTGCTCGGCGGCCGCAAGCCGAAGGCCGACGAAGACGCGCGTGATGCGCTGCTCCGAGAGACGCAGCAGCAGCTGCGCCAGTCGCAAGAGGTGCTCCAGAAGCTGTCGACCGGCGCCTTCGCCACGCAGCAGAACGCTGCCGCGCCGAACGTGGTGCCGCTGGGCGACCCGGTGCTCGACTCGACGCAGGCCTCGGTCAGCACGTCTCGCTACGAGGTGGTGGCGCCGCTCGGTGAAGGCGGCATGGCGCGCGTCGCCATCGCCGTCGTGCGCGGCGCCGAGGGCTTCAAGCGCACCTTCGTGCTCAAGCGCCTCAAGCCCGAGCACGTCTCGAACGTCGAGCTCGTCAATCAGTTCATCGACGAAGCGCGGCTCGGCGCATCGCTGGTGCACTCGAACATCGTGCCCATCTTCGACTTCGGCCGCGACGCCGACGGCTACTACCTCGCGCAGGAGTACATCCTCGGGCGTGACGTCGACACGCTCGTGCAGCGCTCGATGGAGAAACGCGGGCGCGCGCTCGAAGCCCCGCTCGTCGCCACCATCGGCCAGGAGGCGCTCAAGGCCCTCTCGTACGCGCACACCCGCACCACCGACGACGGCAAGGCCGCGGGCCTCGTGCACCGCGACGTGTCTCCCGCCAACCTCATGGTCTCGAAGCGCGGCGAGGTGAAGCTGCTCGACTTCGGCATCGTGAAGAGCGCCGACCGCGTGACGCAGACCCAGGCTGGCGTGGTGAAGGGCAACCTCTTCTACATGTCGCCCGAGCAGGCGCGCGCGCTGCCTGTCGACCCGCGCAGCGACCTCTTCTCGTTGGGCATGGTGCTCACCACCGCCGTGCTGGGAACGCCGCTCTACGACGGCAACACGATGTACGAGCTGATGACACGCGCCGCGCACGGGCCGACCGCCGCCGACCTGGAGCGCGTGAGAGCAGGCGCAGGGCCGCTCGCCGGCTTTCTGCTGAAGGCGCTCGCCATCGACCCGGCCGCGCGGTTCCAGTCGGCCACCGAGATGGCGAACGTGCTGGCCGGCGTGATGCCCCCCGCGCCAGCGATGGAGCTGGAGGAGTTGGTGCGCTTCCTCGTGGGTGACGACCTCGAGGCCGAGCGTCAACGCTTTGCCGGAGCTTCGTGATGAGACCCTTCGTCGTCGCCGTTCTGCTCGCGTCGGCGTGTACTCCGCCGGCAGGCCCGCTCGCGAAGGTGTGGACGCCGCGTGAGTTCTTCGCGAAGCGCGCCGAGACGAAGCCCATCTTCGGCGGCTGGGCGCCCTCCGAGCTGCTCGTCGTCGAGGGCCAGCCGATTCCATACTCGACGCGCACGCAGGGCCCAGGTGAAGGGCTGCCCGTCTTCCCCGGTGTCTCCGAGAGCCGCGCCATCGGCTTCGTCATCACCGACGTCTGGCAAGACCACCCGCAGCCGTGGATTCAACCGGTGTGGATGTCGTCGAGCCGCGAGAGCCCGTCGACCCGCCGGGCAGGCGTCGCCAACGTCTTTCCCGTCGGCCTCGACAGCACCTTCTACTCGCCGTGGTGGCGCAGCGAGTTCGTGCCCATCGACGAGGGCGACGAGCTCACCACCTCGAAGCAGGTCATCGATCGCGGCGCGGGCGTCGATGGGCCCCTCGTGATGTGCCCCTTCACGTCGCGCGACTCCATCGACGTCGTCGCCGAAGCGGGTGGGGTGCGGCACCCGCTGACGCTGAAGCTGCTCAACGGTGGCGTGAAGGCGAAGGGCTACGTCGACGGGGTGCTGCACCAGTACATCGACTTCGGGCCCGGCCGCGCGCAGTGGCACGACCAGGAGCTCGACGCCTTCGACCTCTTCGTCTTCACGAAGGCCGGCGCTGCGCTGCCCGTCGCGACGGTGTGGCCGGCCGACCCGGCGCGGCACGGCTTTCTCACGCGCGTCGAGGTGCCCGTGCCCGCGGGCGCTGCGTTCTTCGTTCCGTCGAACCGCGCCGATTTGAAGAAGGGCCTCGAGGGTCTGGCGCCCGACGTCGACGCCGCGCTCGACGCCTTCCCCGAGTACGCGCTGCGCCTCGCCCGCAACCCCGCGTGCTTCTCGATGCCGAACTTCCCCGCGGGCTGCGACTGGCTCGACACGCAGGCGAAGGTGAAGGTGCTGCCCGGGCAGAAGCGCACGACGGTGCAGCTGTCGGCCGCCGTGCTGAGCGAGGTGACGCCGTGAGGGCGCTCTTGCTCGTGGCCGTGTTGCCGTTCGCCGCCAGCGCGCAGGAGGCGGTGGAAGAGGTCGTCGTCGAGGCGCCCGAAGACGAGGCGAACCAGGGCTACTCGCCCGACGAGAGCCAGGCGCAAGAGCCGATTCGGTTCACGGGCTACCTCGACGTCGGCTTCGCGAAGGCGACGGGCAACGGCTCCAGCTTCCGCTCCAATGACGACCGCGTGCCGCTCGACTACGGCAACGACGCCTTCGCGCCCGCGGTGAACTCGCGCGGCGAGGTGGCCTCCACCGACTCGACTGGTCGCTTCACCAACGGCTTCCTCCCGCGCTCGGTGGGCATCGGCTCGACGCCGTCGCTGCTGCTCAACACGCTCTCGGCCGACGTGCGCGTGCAGCCCCGAAACCTGCCGGTGTTTCTCTTCGCGCGCCTGCAGTTGATGCCGCGGCTGCTGTCGACTGGAGACGTCACGCGCGTCGAGCTGCAGCAGGCCTTCGGTCGGCTCTCTCCGTTCAAGGCCCACGAGTTCGCCGTCTTCCTCGGCCGCTTCGACTCGGTGTTCGGCATCGAGTACCTCGAGAACGAGGCGAACCTGCGGCTCGGCATCACGCCTTCGCTCACCGCGCGTTACACGACGGGCCACGGTCTGGGGGCGAAGGCGTTCTACCGGGTGCAGGTCGCGAGCCTGTGGTCGGCCTTCAGCGTGAACCTCGCCGGCACCACCAACGGCACGCGCATCGAGGCGCTCGTGCCCGTCAGCGCGAGCCTCACCGGAGCCGTCGTCGGCAGCGCGCGGCTCGGGTACGAGCTCAACTTGCAGAAGGTGCAGGTGAAGCTCGGCGTCAGTGGGCTGTACGGCCCGCGCAACGACGTTCGGGGTGGCACCGCGAAGCAGCTCGCCATCGCCGGAGACCTTCGCGTCAACGCCTTCGGCTTCTCGCTCGCCGGTGAGGTGCTGCGGCTCATCGACGAGCGCGGCGCAGGCGCCCTCAAGGTGACGGGCACCACCCAGGCCGAGCTCGCGTCGGGCTTTCAGGTGACCGGCGGCTGGGCGCGCCTGGGCTACACGCTGCCGTTCTCCTCGCCGGCCTTCACCGGCGCGACGCTCTACGTTCGGTACGACCGGCGGCACGGGCAGTTCGAGGGTTTCACCGAGCTGCAGACCGACCGGCTCACGGGCGGCGTGCGCGTCGACCTCTTCGAGGTGCTGGCGCTCAAGGCCGAGGTGCTGCTCAACCGCGAGCTGGCCGGAGCGCCGCTCGTCGACAACGACGTCTTCACCTCCTCTGCAGTCTTCACCTGGTGAACCCGATGATGAACGCGCTCTTGCTGATGGTGGTGATGGCGGGCCCGAAGGGCGTCGACGCGGGCGTTCAGCTCGGAGAGCAATTGCCGCTCGCGCTGCTGGTGAAGTCGCCCGAAGAGCTCGAGTACAAGGCGGTGACCGAGCGCCAGTACCTGCTCGTCACGTTGCTCGTCGGCGCGAAGGCCGCGTGGGACCGCAACGACTGGGAGTCGGCCGCGACGAAGTGGGAGGCGGTGCTGCGCCTGCCGAACCTTCCGCCTGACGTCGATGACGCGGTGAAGCGCTTCGCGAAGGTGGCGCGGGAGCGCGCGGGCGGCCAGGCGTCGTCACTGCCCGCGCTGCCGCCCTCGGGCGAGCCGGTGGTCACCATCACGCCGATGGACGAGCCCTCGAAGCCCAGCACCCTGACGGTGAGCGGCGTCGTGCAGGGCGGTGGCTCTCATGGGCCCGGTGGCGCGGTGGTGGTGCTGCGCCGCGTGAACGGCCCGACGCCGAAGCCGAGACCCGCTCGCGTTCGCGCCGTCGTGCAGAAAGACAAACGCTTCGTGCCCCACGTGCTCGCCGTGCCGCTCGGCGCGACGGTGGAGTTCCGCAACGAAGACGACTTCTTCCACAACGTCTTCTCCATCTCGAAGCCGAACGACTTCGACCTCGGGCTCTACAAGTCGGGCGCGCAGCGCGAACAGGTCTTCTCGACGCCGGGGCCGGTGAACCTGCTCTGCAACATTCACTCGCAGATGGGCGGCTGGCTCTTCGTCTCCGACTCGCCGTGGTTCGCGCAAGCCGACGCGCAGGGGCGCTTCTCGGTGAAGGCCGTACCTCCGGGGAAGTGGGAGCTCGAGGTGTGGCACGAGTGGGCGAGCCAGACCGTGAAGCAGGTGGTGACGGTCGCACCGGGCATGAGCGAGGTCTCCATCACGGTCGATGGTGACCGTCGCGCGCCCGCGTTCGTCCCCGACAAGTCGGGCAAACCACGGCAGCCGCAGCTCGGGTACTGAAGGAGACGCGCTCTCTCAGCGAAGCGTCACCAGCGGACTTCCTGGCTCCGAGGCACCTGGGCGACCGTCACCAGCGGACTTCCTGGCTCCGAGGCACCTCGGCGACGCGTCACCACAGGACTTCCTGGCTCCAAGGCACCTCGGCGACGCGTTACCACAGGACTTCCTGGCTCCGATGCAACTCGGCGACGCGTCACCAGCGGACTTCCTGGCTCCGAGACAGCTCGGCGACGCGTCACCAGCGGACTTCCTGGCTCCGAGGCAAGTCGGCGACGCGTCACCAGCGGACTTCCTGGCTCCGAGACAGCTCGGCGACGCGTCACCACACGACTTCCTGGCTCCGAGGCAGCTCGGCGACGCGTCACCAAAGGACTTCCTGGCTCCGAGGCACCTCGGCGACGCGTTACCACAGGACTTCCTGGCTCCGAGGCACGTCGGCGACGCGTCACCAGCGGACTTCCTGGCTCCGAGGCAGCTCAGCGACCGTCACCAGCGGACTTCCTCGCTTCCCAGGCAGCTCGACGGCCCGAGACCGCTTCTGGGGCGGAGCCCTTCTGGTTCGACGAAGTGACTCAGCTCGTGAGGCCTTCGGCGCGGTACCGCGACAGCTTGCGGTACAGCGTCTTGCGGTCGAGCCCGAGCAGCTGCGCGGCCTTCGTGCGGTGGCCCTTCACCGAGGCCAGCACGCGGAAGATGTGCTCGCGCTCGAGCGTCTCGAGCGAAGGCGTGCCTTCGATCGACACCGGCGTCTCGGTCGTCGAGGTCGTCGAGGTCGTCGAATTCGTCGAGGTGGTCGACATCGTCATCGGGCGGTGCTCGAGGGCCACGCGCAGCCGGCGAACCTCCACGGCGCGCCGCACCGAGCCTTCGAGCGCGTCGACGGTCGCGGGCGCCACTTCCCAGGCTCCGGCGCGGGCGCTGCGCTTGCGCGTCGCTTCGTCATTGGTGGCGACGATGACGGGCACCTGGGGGAACTGGTCGACCAGCTGCGCACAGGCGCTGGCCGCTTCACGCGCCGTCGGCCCAATCACCACCACGTCGACAGCCCCTCGCTTCACGCTCGCCGCCGCGTCCTCCACGCCCTGCGCGAATGAGGGCGTGTGCCCCCACCGGGAGAAGTCAGACTGAAACGAGCTGCGGGTGTCGAGAACGAGGAGTGCGGCCATGGTGGCCGTCCCAGCAGGCCCCGTGCCGTCGGAATCTTCGTGAAAACGAATGGTTGAGATGGTGGCGATTGTGTCGTTTCGCCTCACCGAGGCCCCTCGATACACATCGGCCACGGAAGCACTGCGTCACAGGAACGGTGGCCTGGGCGCAGCCTGGTCGTGAGCACGGGTACGGTGCTCCCATCTTTTGCCGGGGGAAGTGCGATGACGAACGAACTGCAGCTCGAGAACCTCTACGCCTTCGAGAAGAACCGAAAAGACGCGCGCTGGCTGATTCAGCCCATGGGTAACGGCGTCGTGAAGGAGTTCTCGTTCGCCGAAGCGATGACTGAAGCGCGTCGGCTGGCGAGCTACTTCACTTCGCTCAACCTGCCCCCGAAGAGCACCATCGCGCTCTTCTCGAAGAACACGGCGTGGTGGCTCATCACCGACATCGCCATCTGGATGTCGGGGCACATCTCGGTGCCGCTGTACCCGACGCTCACGCCAGAGACGATTGGCCAGGTGCTCGACCACTCCGAGGCGAAGCTCATCGTCATCGGCAAGCTCGACGGCTTCGCCGCCATGGAGCCCGGCATTCCCGCGTCGCTGCCGCGCGTGCTCACGCCGCTCGCCCCCGACACGAAGGGTGAGAAGTGGGCCGACCTCATGGCGAAGCATCAGCCGATGACCGGGTCGCCGACCCGGCCCGCCGACGACCTCGCCACCATCATCTACACCTCGGGCACCACCGGCGTGCCCAAGGGCGTGATGCACACCTTCGGCACCATGTGCGCCTCGCGCGGCTTCATGGAGCAGCTGAAAGTCACCACCGAAGACCGCATGCTCTCGTACCTGCCGCTCTCGCACGTCTTCGAGCGCACGCTCGTCGAGACCGGCACCTTCTGCATCGGCTACCAGGTCTTCTTCGCCGAATCGCTCGACACCTTCGTGAAGGACCTGCAGCGCGCGCGGCCGACGTTGTTCCTCTCGGTGCCGCGGTTGTGGCTCAAGTTCCAGGCGGGCGTGTTCGAGAAGATGCCCCCGAAGAAGCTCGACCGGTTGCTCTCGATTCCCATCGTCAGCGGCATCGTGAAGAAGAAGATCCTCACCGGGCTGGGGCTCGACGCCGTGCGCTTCGCCGGCTCGGGCTCCGCTCCGATTCCGGGCCCGGTGCTCGAGTGGTACCGCAAGCTGGGCCTCGAGCTGCTCGAGGGCTACGGCATGACCGAGAACTTCTCGTACTCGCACATGACGAAGCCGGGCCAGGTGAAGGTCGGCACCGTCGGCACCCCGCA
>JAEUJR010000885.1 GCA_016793585.1 Archangium sp. | reverse complement strand
GATCGATCACCGCGCCGACATCTGGGCCGTGGGCATCATGTTGTTCAAGATGCTCACGGGGAAACACCCGCTCGATCCGCTCAAGGGCCACCAGCTGATGGTGACCGGCATGCTCGACAAGCCGATGCCGACGCTGCACTCCAAGGCGCCCGAGATTCCGATTCCGCTCGCGCAGATCGTCGACAAGTGCCTGATGAAGCGAAAGGAGGACCGCTTCCCCGACGCGGTCACCCTGCTCCGTGCGCTCGAGCCGTTCCTTCCCGGTCGCTACACGCAGGAGATCAAGATCGACGAGAGCCCGTACGCCGGCCTCTCTTCGTTCCAGGAGACCGACGCCGCGCGCTTCTTCGGCCGCCGCCAGGAGATCGCCGCGGTCGTGAACCGAATTCGGGAGCGCCCGCTGCTCGGCATCGTCGGCCCGTCGGGCGCCGGCAAGTCGTCGTTCGTGCGCGCCGGTCTCGTGCCCGCACTCAAGCGCTCGGGCGAGAACTGGGACTCGCTGGTGATGCGGCCCGGCCGGTCGCCTCTCGCGGCCCTCGCGACCCTCATCAACCCGCTCATCGGCACCGCGACCTCGGTGGCCGACGACGTCGCCGAGCAGAAGAAGCTCGCGACGAAGATCGCGCAGGAGCCCGGCTACGTCGGCTCGGTGCTGCGGTCGCTCGCGCGGCGCGACAAGAAGAACGTGCTCGTCTTCGTCGACCAGTTCGAAGAGCTCTACACGCTCGTGCCCGATGCCGCCGAGCGGAAGGCCTTCACGGCGGCGCTGGCAGGCCTCGCAGACGACCCCACGTCGCCGATTCGGCTCGTGCTCTCGATTCGCTCCGACTTCCTCGACCGCGTCGCCGAAGACTCGCGCTTCATGGCCGAGCTGGGTCAGGGCCTCGTCTTCCTCGCGGCACCCGGGCCCGATGGGCTGCGCGAGGCGATCATTCAGCCGGCCGAGCTCGCCGGCTACAAGTTCGAGTCGCCCGTCATCGTCGACGACATGATCGCGCACCTGCAGCACACGCAGGGCGCGCTGCCGTTGCTCCAGTTCGCGGCGTCGATGCTCTGGGAGAACCGCGACCCCGCCCGCAAGCAGCTCACCAAGCTGGCATACGAGGCCATCGGCGGTGTGAGCGGCGCGCTCGCCAGCCACGCCGACTCGGTGCTGCAGAAGATGTCGCCGCAGAAGGTCGCCACGACGCGCAACATCTTCCTGCGGCTGGTCACCAGCGATCGCACCCGAGCCATCGTCTCGACCGACGAGCTTCGTGAAGGGCAGGCCGACCCACGCGAGCTGCAGGCGGTGCTCGACGAGCTCGTGCAGGCGCGCCTGCTCGTCGTGCAGACCGGAGGAGGCGTCGCCACGGTCGAGATCGTGCACGAGTCGCTGATCACGGGCTGGCCCACGCTGCGCCGCTGGCTCGACGAGAGCGGCGAAGACGCGGCGTTCCTCGAGCAGCTGCGCCAGGCGTCACGCGCGTGGGCGACGAAGAATCGGCCTGGCGATCTGCTCTGGCGTGGCGAGCTGGCAGACGAGGCCCAGCGCTTCCAGCGGCGGTACAAGGGCCCGCTGGGCGATCAGCAGAAGGCGTTCCTCGAAGCGGTGGTGGAGCAGATGGGCGCGGCCGCGAGGCGTCGGCGCACGCTGCTCGTCGGGGCCGTCGCCTTCCTGAGTCTGCTCGTCGCGGGCTCGGCCGTCGCGCTCGTCGTCATTCAAGGCGCGCGGCAGGAAGCCCAGAGGCAGGCCGAAGCGGCGCTCAAGGCCGAAGAGTCGGCGCGGAGCAGCGAGCAGAAAGCGGTCGAGAACGCGAAGAAGGCCTCTGACAACGAGGCCGAAGCCCGCAAGTTCGCCGCCGAGCTCGAGGTGAAGGGCAAGAAGCTCGAGGCCGCGCTCAAGGCGGCCGAAGACGCCCGCGTCGCCGCCGAGTCGTCCGAGCGGAGCGCGCAGCGGAACGCCATCGAGGCCGAGAAGGCCAAGCAGGCGTCTGATCGGGCGCGGCGCGCGGTGGAAGATGCGCGCCGTGAGTTGCAGGGGGCGTACTCGAAGGAGCAGGAGCGCGCCCGCCGCCTCGAAGAGCAGCTTGGTGGCGGCGTGATCGACGTCTTGAAGTGACGCGCCAGGCGTTCGGGAGTCGTTTTTCGAGTGAGTGAGGGGAGCCGATGACGCTTCGTCGATGGACAGTGACGGTGGTGCTGATGCTGGCGAGCCTTTCGTTCGCGCAGGAGGCCGAGCGGCCCTGGGCGAAGGGCGTGGCGCCATCGGCTCAGAAGCAGGCGCTCGAGATGTTCCGCACCGGCAACGCAGCGCTCAAGGAGTCGCAGTGGCGCATCGCGGCCGACCGCTACCGTGAAGCGCTCGCCCTGTGGGATCACCCGGCCATCAACTACAACCTCGCGCTCGCGCTGCTGCAGCTCGATCAGCCCATCGAGACGTACAAGCGGCTCGAGGCGGCGCTCAAGTACGGCGCGGCTCCGCTCGACTCCGACAAGTTCGAACAGGCGCAGCGCTACCGCGCGCTGGTCGAGAAGCAGGTCTCGCGCATCGAACTGCGCTGCGACGTCGACGGCGCGATCGTGAAGCTGAACGGCCAGCAGGTGCTCGTCGGGCCCGGCACGTACAAGACGATGGTGCGGGCGGGCGCGATCACCGTCGTCGCCTCGAAGGAGGGCTTCCTCACCAACGAGCAGAGCCCCACGCTGCTGGGCGGAGAGACGCGCACGCTCGAGCTGACGTTGGTCGCCGCAGAGCAGGCCGTCGAGTACCGGCGCCTCTTCGCCGCGTGGATTCCGTTCGCCGTGCTCGGCGCCGGAGCGGCGCTGGCCGGTGGTGGGGTCGGGCTGCATCTGTCGGCTCGCAACCAGTTCGCTGCGTACGATCGCGGCATCGAAGGCTGCGTCGACGTGACGACGGGCGGCTGCGTGCCGTCACTCGATCTCGCGGCCATGAAGACCCAGGCGCAGGGGCAGCAAGCGGGCGCGCTGGTGCTCTACAGCGTCGGCGGCGCGGCGATCGCGGCCGGTGCGGTGCTGCTCTACGTGAACCGGCCCCAGCCCTACCGCGCAGACGTGAAGGTCGAGTCTGCGTTTCACCTCGTTCCCACCATCGGCCCCAACGGCGCCGGGGCCACGCTGTTCCTGAGCTTCTGACATGAACCGCACCATTCGACTCTCGAGCCTGCTCGCCGTGACGCTCTTCGGAGCCACCGCCTGCTTCGAACCCGCCAGCACCGCCTGCAAGAGCGGCATCGTCTGCCCCGCCGGCAGCCGCTGCTCGGCCGATGGCACGACCTGTACACGCACGGGCTGCGGCAACGGCACCGTCGACGAAGGTGAGATCTGCGACGACGGCAACGTCACCAGCAACGACGGGTGCCGCGCCGACTGCCTCTCGACCGAGGGCTGCGGCAACCGCGTCGTCGACCCGCTCAAGGGCGAGCTCTGCGACGACGGCAACACGCGCTCGGGTGACGGCTGCTCGGCTGACTGCAAGTCGACCGAGGCGTGCCCCAACGGCGTCATCGACTCGGCGGCCGGAGAGGTCTGCGACGACGGCAACACGCTCGAAGGCGACGGCTGCAGCTCGACGTGCCGCTCGGTAGAGACCTGCGGCAACGGCGTCATCGACAACCGCTTCCCCATGGGCAGCGGGCGTCAGAACGAGGTCTGTGACGACGGCAACACGCGCTCGGGTGACGGCTGCTCCGCCGACTGTCTCTCGGCCGAGGCCTGCGGCAACGGGCGGGTCGACAACATGTTCGCGCCAGACTCGGGCATTCCGAACGAGGTCTGCGACGACGGCAACACGCGCGATCGCGACGGCTGCTCGGCCAACTGCCAGTCGACCGAGCGGTGCGGCAACGGCGTGAACGACACCACCGTGGGCGAGCTGTGCGACGACGGCAACGTGCGCTCGGGAGACGGCTGCTCCGCCGACTGCAAGTCCACCGAGTTCTGCGGCAATCGCTACCTCGACGACATGTTCCCCGACGCAGGCTCGAACGAGATCTGCGACGACGGCAACAACCGCAACGGCGATGGCTGCTCGGCTGACTGCCGGTCGACCGAGTTCTGCGGCAACCGCATCATCGACGTCGGCGCCCGCGAGGTGTGCGACGACGGCAATCGCGTCTCGGGCGATGGCTGCTCGGCCGACTGCCGCTCGCAAGAGACCTGCGGCAACAACGTGCTCGACAACCAGTTCGACGGCGGCGGCATGACGAACGAGATCTGCGACGACGGTAACAACCGCTCGGGCGACGGCTGCTCGTCGGACTGCCGCTCGACCGAGTTCTGCGGGAACAACTACGTCGACTCGAGCCGCCTCGAGGTCTGTGACGACGGCAACACCGTCGGCGGAGACGGTTGCTCGGCCGACTGCCGCTCCAACGAGACCTGCGGCAACCGCGTGCGTGACGTGTTCGCCGACGGCGGCTTCTCGGAGATCTGTGACGACGGCAACCGGCAGAACGGTGACGGCTGCGCGGCGAACTGCCAGTCGAATGAGACGTGCGGCAACGGCGTGCTCGACAACCAGTTCCCCAACCCGGTGCTCAACGAGTCGTGCGACGACGGCAACCGCGTCGGCGGAGACTCGTGCAGCCCCGACTGCCGCTCTGGCCTCGGCTGCGGCAACGGCGTTCGCGACCCGAGCGAGCAGTGCGACGACGGCAACCTGCTCGGCAACGACGACTGCAGCGGCACCTGCCTGCTGACGACGTGCGGCGATGGCGTCGTCAACGTGAACGGCCCCTCGCGCATCGAGCAGTGCGACACGATCGTCGAGTCGTCGAGCTGCAACCGCAACTGCACCAACCGGCTCTGTGGTGACGGCATCGTCAACGCGACGGCGGGCGAACAGTGCGACACCGTGGGCGTGCAGGACGGAGGCACCGCGGCGTGCGACCCGGACTGCACCGTGGCGTTCTGTGGTGACGGTTTCCGCAACGCTGCGCGAGGCGAGGCCTGCGATTCGTTCGGTCAGAACGCGAACGGCTGCAACTTCAACTGCACGCTCTCGGTTTGCGGCGATCGCATCTTCAACCCCGACGCGGGTGAGCAGTGCGACGACGGCCCTGCGGCGACCGCGCGCTGCAACGGCTCCTCGTGCACGATCGCCCGATGCGGTGACGGCATTCCCAACGCGGCGGCGGGTGAACAGTGCGATGGCCCGGGCGAGACGCCGACCTGCAACCTGAACTGCACCACGCGCGCGTGTGGCGACGGCATCATCAACCGGGCTGCTGGTGAGCAGTGCGACACGGTTGGCGTCAACGTCACGGCGACGGCGACCTGCGACACCAACTGCACGGCGGCCTTCTGCGGAGATGGCACCACCAACACGGCGGCCGGGGAACAGTGCGACCCGGGCCTCACCTCTTCGGCGACCTGCGACAGCGACTGCACCCTGCGCGCGTGTGGAGACGGCTTCCTCAACACTGCTGCGCCGGCCGAGCAGTGCGACACCGTCGGCGTCAACACGTCACCAACCGCCAACTGCGACTCCGACTGCACCTTCGCGAGCTGCGGCGACGGCACTGTCAACTCCGCGCGCGGCGAGACGTGCGACACCGTCGGCGTCAACGTCACGCCCACCAACGCATGCGACACGGACTGCACCGCAGCGACCTGCGGCGACGGCACCGTCAACCCCGCCCGGAGTGAGCAGTGCGACACCGTCGGCGTCAACGTCACCGCGACGGCGACCTGCGACACCGACTGCACCACCGCCCGGTGCGGCGACGGAACGTTCAACTCGGCGGCCGCAGAGCAGTGCGACGATGGGAACCTGAGCAACACCGACAACTGCCTGACGAGCTGCCGGAGCGCGTCGTGTGGTGACGGCTTCATCGACGCACAGGCGCCTGGCATCGAGGTCTGTGACGACGGCGAAGGCACCCCGGTGACCGAGACGAATTGTCCCTACGGCGAGGCGAACTGCACGCGCTGTAACAACACCTGCACGGCGGTGCTGAACCTCACCGGCCAGTACTGCGGAGACGGCGCGACGCAGCTGAGCCAGGGCGAGCTCTGTGACGATGGCAACCGGGTCACCGAGTCGGGTCCGTGCCCCTATGGCCAGGCGACTTGTCCCTCCTGTAGCGCCGACTGCACGACCAACGCCACCCGTGCGCCAGGTGGCTTCTGTGGAGACGGTACGCAGAATGGGCCAGAGCAGTGCGACGACAACAACACGGTCACCGAGACGGCGTGCGCGTATGGAACTCCGACCTGCACGGGCTGTGACTCCGCGTGCCGGAACGTGCCCAACCTTCGCGGCAACGTATGCGGTGACGGCGTGCGCGATCTCTCCAACGAGACCTGCGACGACGGCAACACCAGCACCTGCGGCACGTGTGGTGGCGGCGTCGGGGCGCGGTGCTCGGTGAGCCAATCGCTGCAGGCGGCCACCGGATCGATCGTGGCGGCGAACAAGCCCTCCACCACCGACGGCACCACCTTCACCCTCAACGATGGCGTGCACGCGGCCGTCGTCTTCGAGTTCGACACCGATCCCGACCCGGGCACGTTCACCGTGGGCAACGTGCGCGTGAACCTGACGTCGCCGGGGGCCACTGCGACTGACGTGGCAGACGGCATTCGTGCGGCGATCAACGGCCTGCCCTCGACGACGCTGGCGATCACCGCAGGCGGCGCGACGGAGACGGTGACCCTCACCAACGACGCACAGGGTGCCTTCGGCAACGCCGCCATCACGACGACGCTCTCGGCGTCGGGCTACTCGGTCAGCGGCATGACGGGCGGCCGTGGGCGTGACTGCCCTGCGACGACGGGCTGCGCGTCGACCAACGACTGCGCGCCGGGGCTCACCTGCCAGCCTGGCGTCGGTGGGCTCACCTGCCAGTAACCGGCCGGTTTCACTGATCGATTCGGCGCGGGGATCGTTTCCTCGCGCCGAGCGTTTCAGGCTGTACCTTGCGCTGGTTGATCGCCCTGCCCTTCAGGCTCTTCTGGAAGCTCTCGTTCGGGCAGAAGCTCGTCGTGCTGGTGTGCGCTCCGCTGCTCGCCATCAACGGCGCGGTGGCCTTCTTCGGCAGCTCGGTCGTCTTTCCCCTTTCGCCCTTTTTCCTCGAAGAGAAGGTGTTCGCGCTGAAAACGTACGCGAAACACCGGCCGGTCTGCGCGCTCACCGGGCACGGCGATCTCGAGACGCTCGCCAGTCAGGCGGAGCGAAAGCACGGTCTGCCTCGCGGGCTCATGTGGGCCATCGTTCAGACCGAGAGTGGCGCGCGCCCGCACCGCATCTCGTTCGCTGGGGCGATGGGGCCCGCCCAGCTCATGCCCGGCACCGCAGCCTTGATGGGCGTGAGCGACCCGTTCGATCCACACGAGGCGGTCGACGCCGGCGCGCGGTACCTGAAGCAGCAGCTCGATCGGTTCGGCGACGTGACACTCGCGGTGGCTGCGTACAACGCCGGCCCCGGAGCCGTGCACGGCGCCGTACCGCGCAACGGTGAGACCGAGCACTACGTCGCGAAGGTGATGCGCACGTTCTCGGGCACCCGCCTGCGCTGAGCGGAGTAGCGTTCTCGCGCGATGCGAACACGACTGACCGACAGGCTCGTGCTCGGCGAGGGGCTCGAGGTCAGCCCCATCTGCCTGGGCATGGTGGACGACCCGAAGACGGTGGCCGCGGCCTACGAGGCGGGCATCAACTTCTTCTTCCTCACCGCCGACATGCACTGGCCGCTGTACGCGCCGCTGCGCGAGGGCCTCAGGCGCCTCTTGCAGAAGCGGCAGGTGCGAGAGCGCATCGTCGTCTGCGCGACCGCGTACGTCACCCAGCCCGACTTCTGCGAGATGCCCTTCGAAGAGGTGCTGTCCGAGATTCCCGGTCTCGAGCGCCTCGACGTGCTGGTCATGGGCGGGGTGTACGCGAACGACTTCGGCCCACGGCTGCCCGTCTACGAGCGGCATCGAGAGCACGGCTTCGTGGGCAATCGTGCGATCGGCGCCAGCTTTCACGATCGGCTCACCGCGCGCTCGGCCGTGCGCCACCGCCTCGTCGATCTCGCGTTCGTTCGTTTCAACGCCGGCCACCCCGGCGCGAAAGAAGACGTCTTCGCCAAGCTGCCGAAGCGCCGCCCGCTGATCTTCAACTTCAAGAGCACCGACGGCTGGGTGAACGACGATCGCCTCGACGAGCTGGGGCTGGAAGACGGCGTGTGGCGGCCGTCGATCACCGATCACTATCGCTACGCGCTCACCCAGCCCGCGGTCGATGGCGCGCTCGTCGCCCTCTCGTCGACGAAAGAGGTCCGCGCCCTCGCTAATGCGCTGGCGAAGGGGCCGCTCGACGACTCGGAGCAGGCCTGGCTCGAGCACCTGGCCCAGACGGATCTCTCGACGCCATGAGTGGCCCCGGGCTCCAGACACTGCTCGGGAGATTTCCCGTGAAGCGATTTCTGGCCGAGCACTGGCCGAACACGCTACTCGTGCAGCACGGACCGGTGGAACGGTTCGCCGGGCTCGCTGACGCCGCGGAGTTCGAGTCCATCGGGGCGCTCACCTCGCTGCCTGCGGCCAACTGGCTCGTGCAGTCGCGGCAGTTTCCCAACGGGTTTGGCAACGTGGAGGTCTCGGGCGAGGCCGCAGCGTCGTTCTTCCACGCCGGCTTCACGATCTACGGCGTCGAGCCCGAGCTGCACGCACCGTCGATTCGGCGGTGGCTCTCGGCGCTCGAGCGCGAGCTGGGCCTGCCGTCTCCCTTCATTCGAACCAGCGCGTTCCTCTCGAAGCCCGGTCCCGGGGCGCGCATGCACTTCGACTCGCAGGAGTCGTTCGTGGTGCAGATCAAGGGCAAGAAGCGCTGGTGGCTTGCGCCCAACCGCGACGTGGCCTTCCCGACCGAGAACTACATCACAGGAGCTCCCGTGCCTCCGTCGCTGGCGGCGCAGCTGCACCGGCCGCTCGCGACGAAGTTGCCGAAGGACGCGACCGAGGTGGTGCTGAAGCCGGGCTCGATCATGTTCGTGCCCCGCGGCACCTGGCACGCCACCGAGACGCTCGA
>JAEUJR010000846.1 GCA_016793585.1 Archangium sp. | reverse complement strand
CTGGGCATCTACCGCGGCGGCACCGCGAGCCCCTCACGGCCTGGTGACGAGCCGCCCGTCGTGAAGTTCGTTCGCAAGTTCCCCGCCTCGTACAACATCGAGCACTGGCCGCGGCTGCTGCGCTCGGTGAGCGATCAGACGAGCATTCCGCTGGGTGACGTGAAGCTCTTCGTCTTCACGCAGCTCAACCTGCGCGTCATCGAAGGCGTGATGGCGGCGCTCGAGCAGCCCATGTCGCGCGCCCACTGGGTCATGAACAAGTGGGGCTACACGGGCTCGGGCTGCATTCCGATGACGCTCCACGACGCGGTCGACGCCGGCAAGCTGGCGGAGGGCGACGTGGTCGCGTTCTGCGCGTCGGGTGGCGGCGTCTCGATGGCGGCGTCGTTCTTTCGTTGGACCGCCGGGGGGCGCTCATGAGCACGACCGTCGAGACGATGCCGTGGTGGAAGGAGCCCACGAAGGGGCAGTGGGCGAGCTTCTCGGCCGCGTGGATCGGCTGGGTGATGGACGCGTTCGACTTCACCGTCTTCCTGCTGGTGATGAAGCAGATCACCGAGGAGTTCGGCACGTCGTACACGTCGACGGCCGGTTCCATCGCGCTCACCCTGCTGATGCGGCTCGTCGGCGGCGTCGTCGCCGGGTGGGCGGCCGATCGCTGGGGCCGCAAGCTGCCGCTGATGATCTCGGTGATCTGGTTCGCGGTCTGTGACGGTTTGATTGCCTTTGCACCGTCGTTCACCTGGGTGCTCGTGCTGCGCACGATGTTTGGCTTTGGCATGGGCGCGGAGTGGACGTCTGGCGCCACGCTCGCGATGGAGAACTGGCCCGCGCGCAGCCGTGGCATCGCCTCGGGCATTCTGCAGGGAAGTTGGGCCGTCGGCTATCTGCTGGCCGGGCTCGCTGCCGGCCTCGTGGTGCCCGCCTACGGCTGGCGTGCGCTCTTCATCATCGCGGCGATTCCGGCGGTGCTCGCGTTTCCGATTCGGTTCTTCGTGCCCGAGAGCCCCGAGTGGGAGGCCGGCAAGAAGGAGGGCGCGACGAAGAAGGCCGAGGTCACCTGGCGTGAGGTCTTCTCGACACCCGGCGTGCTGAAGCGATTGGTGTGGGGCTCCATCGCGATGGCCGCGGGCTTTGGGGGCTACTACGCGCTCACCGGCAACTACTCGGTGCTGCTGCTCAAGAACCTCGGTCAGGACATGCCCGGCGTCTCGTGGCACGTGGCGCTGTTCAACCTGGGCATGCTCTCTGGCGCCGTCGCGTGTGGCTACGCGGCGATGAAGAAGGGCGTGACGCTCGCGGTCGCGGTGCCCGCCATTCTCATGGCCATCGTGACGCCGCTCTACGTCGGCGCCTTCCCGCAATTCCTCGCAGTCGGGGCCTTCGTCGCTGGGGTCTTCGGTGCGGGCTACTCCGGGGTGACGCCGTTGCTGCTGACGTCATTGTTTCCAGCCCGGTTCCGCGCGCGCTGTGTCGGCATCGTGTACCACGTTGGCGCCGTGCCGGCCGCGTTCGTGCCCATGGGCATCGCGGCCCTCGCCGAGTCTGGAGGCGTCTCGCTGCCCGTGGGCATGGGCATCGTCTGCGCCGTCTGCCAGCTCGCCATGGCCGCCATGATCCTCTTCGCCCCGAAGGACGCTGGCGCTCAAGACCCCGCAACTCCCGCAGATGCAGCTCTCGCTCACTGAAGTCGTCGTCAAACCACCTGGAGGAGTCGTACCCATGAAGAACATCACCATCGCCGCGCTCGTCTCGTTTGCCTTTGCCTGTGGAACCATGCCGTCGACCACCGACTCGGGTGTCGTCGATGCCGGCCCGCCGAAGTTCGACACCGCCGACAAGGTCTTCAACTTTCTCGAGGGCAAGACGCTGACGATGGAGGGCGCCGACATTCCGGTCGCTCCCAATGGCTTCAACCGAAACGTCTATTTCGGTACCAACACGCAGTGTTACAATAAGACGGTCATCAAGGTGATGAACAAGAACTTCGCGACGACCAGCAACATCGGCACGTGGACGGGCGGCGACGGTGGCGTGCCGGCGAACGGTACGGTCGGCTCGTGCAACACGGCGATGGCGTTCGGCAACCCGCTCAGCTTCACGTCGATGAACGTGGTGATCGAAAACGTGAAGGGTGACGCCGAGTGCTTCGACGTGAACGTCGACTACGGCAGCTTCAAGCAGGAAGGCCGCGCGTCGATCAACGCCGACCGCACGAAGGTGAACATGGAGCTGTACTTCCAGAACCAGGCGAC
>JAEUJR010000824.1 GCA_016793585.1 Archangium sp. | reverse complement strand
GCAGAGCCGCATCACGGTGGGCGTGTTGTGGGCGAACTACGACCAGGGCCAGACGGCGACGGTGAAGGGCGCCGACGGCTTCAGCGAGCGCGTGCGGGTGCGCAGCAACAACTTCTTGCCGACGCTCGATTACATCTGGGCCGGGTTCTGACGTGACGCGGCCGTTCCTCTTTCTCGGGCACGGCGAGGGCAGCGGCACCTTCGATCTGCTCGTCGCGCTCGAAGACCCGGCTGGTGACGTCACGCCGCTACTGGGCGCGCTCGAGAACTGGGCGCAGGGGCGCGACGAGCTGTTGATGCACGACGGCGCGGTCGTCGCGGTGTCTGCCGTGTTGAAGCGTGCGCCAAAGCTGCACGAAGGGCTGGCGAAGGCACTCGAGGGCCTGCCCATCGGTCTCGTCGTGCGCACCAACAAGGTGAACCCGAGCACCTGGCACACCGAATCGGTCGCGAACACCGAGCGGCTGCTGTCGTTGTTGGAGCGGCACGTGAAGGCGCGCGCTGGCAGTGACTACGCGTTCCTGCCCATCGACCTCTCGGGTGAGCCCTCGGTGCATCAGGCGGTGTGGCGCTCGATTCACGCGCACTCGCACCTCGGCGCGCTGCTTCAGGCAGCCATCTCGTCCGTCTCCGAGTCGCTCGAAGGCGAAGCGCTCGACATCTTCAACGACCAGCTGCTCGGCCGGCTTCCGAGCTGGGCTGGGCTCGACTTCGGCGTCGACCTCGTCGTGCAGCAATTGCTCGCCCGCGCCCGCAGCGTGTCGCCCACGAGCATCGAGATGCCGGGCCACTTTCTCGACGCGTTCGACGCCATGGTGCGCGCCCACCACGCGAACGAGCAGGGCCACGATGAAGACGAGGAGCTCGAGCCTGGCGACATCGACTGGTCGAGCGTCGACGCGATTCGGGAGCGGCTCCGCGCCGAGCCCGTCGACTGGGTCTCTCTCCAGCAGGCGCTGCGCGACACCAACCGTGAACATGTCGAGACCCTGCTCGCGCTGACACACGAAGAGCGCGTGGCGCTGGCGCAGCACGGACAGCTCGGGCTCTTGCAGATGAACGCTGCCACCACGCTGATGACGTCGGGAGAGTTCGCCAAGGCGCTGGTGCTCTACGACTCGGGCCTCGAGGGCAAGGTGCACGCGATGAGCGCCGCCAACCCGCTCTTCGCCGTGCAGAACGACAACAACCACCTCGGCGTGGTGCCCGAACGTTCCCGCCGCTACCTCGACCGTTGCCTGCCGTTCGGCCCGGAGAACCCGACGGTGTTCCTCAACGGTGCGTGCGTGGCCGTCGAGCTCGGCGAGTACGACGAGGCGATGGCGCTCCTCGAAAAGGCGAGGGCGCACGGCGTCGCGGTGAAGCCGTTCAAGAACGAAGCCCTCTTCATTCCCCTGCGCGACCGGCGCGACTTCAAGGTGTTGATGACATGAACGACGAGCTCATCGAGACGGCGCTGGCGAGGCAGGAGTGCGTGCTGCTGCGCGCCGGCGTGCGACGCGTACTGCTGCTCGACGGCAGCTCGGTCATCACCGAAGGCGACGGAGCCGGGCGCGAGAAGCACCTGAACGCGAGCGCAGCGAAGGAGGGCTTTCGCGCGGCCATTCTCGCGGCCCTCGAGGCCGGGTTCACGCCTGCGCCACGCGATGCGCCGAAGAAGTCGACGTTCGTTCAGCCGCAGCGGGCGCCAGACGCGCCGACGTTCGTGCCGCCCGCACCTCCCGCGCCGGTGCTCCCGCCACGCCGGCCCACCTCGGAGTGGCCCGACACGTGGACGCTTCACGAGAACATCGTGCAGGTTCGCATCGACCCGTTCGATGGCGCCGAGTGGGAGCCGCTCCACCAGCGCCAGCCGCCGGGCGTCGACTTCATCGACATCGAAGGAGAGACGCCGGAAGAGGCGGTCGAGCTGGTGCTCGAAGGTGGCCTGCCGTCCTGGACGCGCGGGCTCGGGTTGCTCTCGTTCGACGTGGTCGAAGACTACTGCGCCGCCGAGCTCGACCCGACGCGGCTGTGGAGCGCGTTGGGCTCGTTGACCGCGCTCGACCTCCGCTCCGGCAGCCGCGTGGTGATTCCGTCTTCACTCCCGTCGCTGCAGCGGCTGGGCGTCTTCACCTCGGAGGCCACGCTGGCGCTGGTGCAGCAGCTGACGGCCTCGACGTGGAGTTCGCTCACCGAGCTCGAGCTGTTCCTCGACTCGAGCGAGCTGCTCGACGGCACCGTCATCGCCCGCGCGCTGACGAAGGAGCGCTTCCCCGCCCTGCGGCACCTCGCACTTCGTGGCACGCGTTTCGACGACGACACGCTCGAGGCGCTGAAGCCGTTGGGGCTGGCGAGCCTGGTGTTGTCGCACGGCGAGACCGATGACCACGCCGTGGGAGTGCCGACGCCCTTCGCTGAACCCGTCGGCATCGAGGTGTTGAGCGAGGGCCGCTTCTACCCACTCCGCTCGTCGCGCTTCAGCTGACCTTCGCGTGCGCCGAGGTGACATGGTCACCGAGTGCCCATCGAAACGTCCGAGCTGAAGACGCGCTCAGGTCACCTGGTGCTGCGCGTCGTGTTCTCGGGCGACGTCACGGTGGCGCAGGCGAAGGCGTACCACTCGTCGGTGTTGCCCGGAGCGCAGTACGGCCTGCACGGGCACCTCGCGCTCGGCAACGTGACGGGCCTGTCGTCAGCTCGGCGCAGGCCGACCCGAAGAACCCGGTGCCCGTCGCCATCGTCATGGAGTCGCCGATGCTGCGCATGATGGCGAGCCTCATCACGCGCGCAGGCGGCAACGACAACTCGCAGTTCTTCAAGGACGAGGGCGCAGCGCTCGAGTGGCTCGACGGCGCGCTGAAGACGTTCCACGAGAAGCGTGAGGCTGCGTCGCCAGGGCTCCGATGACGGGGCACGGCGCGTCGGGGTCGATGCACGGCTGCGCGAGGAGCGTGACGAGGCCGCGGCGCACGCGCTTCAAGTCGTCGATGCGCGCGTCGATGTCGGCGAGCTTGAGCGCGGCGACCTGATTGAGCTGCGCGCGCCGCACCACCTGACCACTGGAGAAGCGGAGCAGCGCCGCGACGTCGCCGAGCGTGAAGCCGAGCGTCTGCGCCCGTTGGATGAAGCGCACGCGGTCGACGTCGGCGGTGTCGTAGAGGCGGTAGTTGCCGCTCGTGCGCGTCGAGGGCAGCACGAGCTGGCGGCGTTCGTAGAAGCGCACCGTCGAGATGGGCACGCCCGCGGCTCTCGCGAGCTGACCAATCGTCATGCCTGCTGAACCGGTCGCCACACGCGGGGAAGTACCACGGCGCCCTGCACCAGTCCCCACGCCACCTCGAGCACGAGGAAGGGCAGCAGAGTCGCTGACGCGCCGTGGAGGAGCGCGAAGAGCATCCACGTCGAGAAGAGCGCACGGCCTGCGGTATCGGCCGCGCCGAGCTCAGCGGTGGGTCTGAGCAGTCGCAGAATGCTCCACACGGTGACGATGCTGCCCATGAGGTTCGCGAAGAGCAGCGCGGTCGAGGAGTCGAGCGACGGCCCCACGCCTCCCAGTCCGAGCTGGAGATGGAGCGAGCCGAGCTGCCCCGAGAGCCAGCTTGCCGTCCATGGTGTGGCGAACGGCCAGGTGACGAGCAGGTCGTAGAGGGCTGAGAAGAAGACGACACGGCGAACGGTGGAGTCGGTCATTCGCCAAACGTGCACCCTGCACCATGGTGCAAGGTCAAGGTCGGTCAGCTACGGACAGGTGTACGGCACGAGCGAAGCTGCACGGTCGTTGGTGTTTCGCGGGTCGTGCCGAACAAGCGGCCAGTCTGCTGTCGCATCGACCCCGCGTGAATCGACGATGACGGCGTACAACGTGGGCGTTGCGTCCTGTCCTTGGCCAATCAAGGTTCCTGCGCCGGGTCGTCTGCAGTCGAGGGTGAAACCATGAGTCGGCGAATCCGACGAAGGCGCTGACCAGAGGACGGCGAGCGTGGCGAAGTCGCGCACCTGGAGCGCAGCCTTGCCGGTCACAACGTTCCCCGACGCTATGTAGAGAAGCCCGCCCTCTCCGAGAGCCATAGCGAGGGGATTTACGCTCTCTGAGTCGTCGGAACTGCAAAATGGAGTTGATCCGAGCACTCCGTTGCAGACGCGCCTACGACTCAGGCCGTTTCCGACATCGACCTCACGCACCATCACGAACTCTGGCCCCTTGCTGAGGATCACCGCAAACGGACTGCTGCTGTTGGGTCCAAGCGCGATGTTCGTGGGGTAGGTCAAGCGAA
>JAEUJR010001081.1 GCA_016793585.1 Archangium sp. | reverse complement strand
TCATGCGGTGCGCCTCGAGAATGAGCGCGTGCTCGTTCTCGGCGCCGGTCGACAGCTTCGTCTTGAGGTCTTCGAGCTGCTTGTCCGACAGGGTGATGGCCGTACGAAAGCGCATCACCTCGGCTTCGGCGTCGGTGGGTTTCAGCTTCACCTTCGGGGTGCGCACCTTGCGCGCGTCGATGACGAAGGCGTGGCCGACCGCCACCCCGGGGCTGGCGCCGATGCCCTGAAACGAGACCGTGGCTGACACGACCGAACCGTAGCCCGCGCTCGGCTCCGCACAAGGCCGGGCAGGCAGGCGAGTGTCAGAAGAAGTCGGGCGGAGGCCCCGGGCGGCGCTACACTCGGCGGCGCTCATGAAGGCGGTCTGTCCCAGCTGCGAACGGCTCATCGAGGTGACGGCGGTGAAGGTCGTCGGCTCCGACGCCTTCGTCGGCTGCCCGAAGTGCGGCGTCGAGTCGTCGTTGCCCATCACCAGCGAGCCGCTGCCGGCGCTCACCGAGACGCCGAAGGCCGCGCCGCCCATGCCGCTGTCGTCGCGCAAGACGCCGGGGCCACGCGCGCTGGTGCTCGCGTCGTCGGCCGAGGCGAGCAACGTGGTGATGCTGCGTGCGCCCACGGCGGCGGCGGTCGAGTCGGCGCGCGCCTTCGCCGAGAGCGACCCCTTCCTGGTGCCCGACGGCCTCTGCCCCAAGTGCATCTCGAAGCGCGACGGCTCGGCCGCCTGCCCGACCTGCGGCCTGTCGTTCGACCGCGTGCAGCTCGAGGCGCTGATGCCCCCACCCGACCTCGCGGCCATGTGGAAGGAGCTGCTGCGCGAGTGGGGTGACGACGCGCGCCACTCGGCGGTGCGGCGCCTGGCCTCGGAGCGCAACCAGCTGCCCGACCTCGCCCGCCTCTACCGCCTGCGCCTCGCCGCCATGCCCGAAGACCCCATCGCCCAGCGCGGCCGTGACGACGTCTTCACCATGGCCTCGTCGGTGATGCTGATGCCCCGCGGCGACCCGAAAGACAGGGCTCAGGCGCCGGCGCTCGTGAAGATCGTCGTCGGTGGCATCGCGCTCGCCGTCACCTTCGGCGCGCTCATCGCGATGTTCCGGCTGCTCTCGTAAGGCCGCCGTGACCGCGAAGCGCAGAGAGCTGCACCAGGCGACGGTCGAAGGCGTGCTCGGGCAGGGCGGCGCGCTCTCGGCGGTGCTCCCCGGCTACGAGCACCGGCCCGCCCAGCTCGAGATGGCCAGGGGCGTCGAGGTGGCGCTCGAGACCGGCACCGCGCTGCTCGCCGAGGCAGGCACCGGCACCGGCA
This sequence comes from Archangium sp., assembly GCA_016793585.1. Next base: position 3,067 of record JAEUJR010001081.1, on the reverse strand, counting down.
AGACGCTCGGCTACCTCGTGCCGGCGGTGCTCTCGGGCAAACGCGTCGTCGTCTCGACCGCCACCCGCACCCTGCAGGACCAGGTCTTCACCAAGGACATTCCCCTGCTACGTGACGTGGTGGGGCTGCCCTTCGAGGCCGCGCTGCTGAAGGGGCGCTCGAACTACCTGTGCGCGCACCGCTTCGAGGCCTTCGACCAGGCGCCCACCTTCGCGACGCCCGAAGACGCCACCTGGTGGCCCGCGTTCCGCAAGTGGGCGATGACGACCGAGACCGGAGACCGCGGTGAGACGCGCGTACCCGAGAACTGGAGCGGCTGGCCGCTCGTCTCGACCACCAGCGACGCGTGCCTCGGCGGCAAGTGCCCGCTGTATGAGTCGTGCTTCGTGACGAAGGGCCGGCGCGCGGCCGCCGACTGCGACGTCATCGTGGTGAACCACGCCCTCTTCTTCTCGGACCTCTCGCTGCGCACGCGCGGCGGTGAAGAGAAGCTGGGCATTCTGCCGCCGTACGACGCGGTGGTGTTCGACGAGGCGCACGCGCTCGAAGACGTGGCGACCGAACACTTCGGCGTGTCGGTCTCGGCAGGGCGGCTCACCAGCCTCGCGCAAGACCTGGTGGGCGTGTTGCCGGTGACTGACGCGCGCGCGAGCCACCTGGCAGCCCTCTCGGTCACCCTGCGCAGCCGCAGCGAGGCGCTGTTCCGTGAGCTCTCGCTCGCGTTCCCCGTCGAGCCGCTCGAGACCCAGCGCCGGCAGGGTGACTTCACCCTGACGCCCGAGGTGGTCGACCAGCTCCGCCCGCCCGCCGCCGCGACGCTCGAGACGCTCGCCGCCATCGCCGCGCTCACGGGAGACGACGACCCAGACCTGGGCGCGCTCAACCGAAGAGCGGTGGAGACGGCCGCTGCGCTGGAGCACGTGGTGCAAGCCGACGACGTTCGGCAGGTGTACTGGGCCGAGACGCGTGGGCGCTCCCTGGCGCTGCGGGCCGCGCCCATCGACGTCGGCGAGAGCCTCGCGCGTTTCCTCTACGAAGACGTCGGCGCCGTCGTCTTCACCTCGGCCACCCTCACTTCGTCGACGGGCCGCCAGGAGCGCTCCTTCGACTACGTCGCCCGCCGCTTCGGCCTCGACCCGAAGGCCACGGCGACCGTCTCGGTCGAGTCTCCGTTCGACTTCCCCTCGCAGGCGGCCTTCTACGTGCCCTCGCACCTGCCCGAGCCGAACGCACCCGACTTCACGCTGCAGTTCTCGCGCGAGGTCTTGAGGCTCATTCGGTTGATGGGCGGGCGGGCGTTCGTCTTGTGCACCAGCCTCAGACACCTCGACGAGGTGCACGCGCTCGTCTCGCCGCACGTCGAGGTGCCGGTCTTCAAGCAGGGAGACGCGCCGCGCACGGTGCTGCTCGAGCAATTCAAAGAGAAGCCGTCGGTGCTCTTCGCGTCGCACAGCTTCTGGGAGGGCGTCGACGTGCCGGGTGACGCGCTCTCGCTGGTGGTGATGGACAAGGTGCCCTTCGCGCCGCCCAACGAGCCGCTGCAGGCCGCGCGCATCGAGGCCGTACGCAAAGCGGGCGGCAACCCCTTCGACGAGTACCAGGTGCCGCAGGCAGCGCTCTCGCTTCGGCAAGGCTTCGGCCGGCTCATTCGCACGCGCACCGACCACGGCATCGTCGCGCTGGGAGACACGCGGGTGCTCACCAAGCGCTACGGCAAGCAGCTGGTCGCGAGTCTTCCTGCGGCGACCCGGTTCTCGCGCCTCGACGACGTGAAGCGCTGGTGGGCCTCGAAGTCGAGGGGCTGACGGGCGGGTACGCCACGGCGCGTGGTGCCGATGCAGGAGCCGTCAGCGCGGCTCGCCGAACTTGTTGTTGATGAGCGCGCCGATCTCCTTCTGACAGGCCTCGGAGCCGTCACCCCGGCACGACACCTTCACCACCATGCCCTGCGCAGCGGCCAGCATCAGCACGCCCATGATGGACTTGCCGTTGACCGTCTGGCCCTCGCACTCGACGTCGACCTCGCACGAATACTTGTTCGCCGCCTTCACCAGCTGGGCAGCGGCGCGGGCGTGCAGGCCGAGCGCGTTGGGAATGGTGTAGGTCGCTTCCGAAGAGCCGCTCACGAGGCTTTCCACTCTACGCAGAGCAGGCCCGCGCGGCGACTTTCCAACCCCGGCCCCGATGAACGGAGGGGAAACGCCTCGCCAGCGTCGCCCGAGGTGATTATCCCCGCCGCTCCCCCCGCAACCGCCGGCACCAACGCTCATGGGCTTTCTTCACGACGCCGTCATCTTCCTCGTGGCGGCTGTCATCGCCGTCTCGCTGTTCAAGCGCACCGGGCTCGGCAGCGTGCTCGGCTACCTCGTCGCGGGCGTCGCCATCGGGCCGTCGGCGTTCCGCTTCGTGAGCGACGTCGAGAGCGTGATGAAGTTCAGCGAGCTGGGCGTGGTGCTGCTGCTCTTCATCATCGGGCTCGAGCTGCAGCCGTCACGCCTGTGGCAGATGCGGGGCCACGTCTTCGGGTTGGGCGGCCTGCAGGTCGGCGTCACGACGGGGCTGCTCGCGCTCGCCAGCCTCGCCATGGGCCTGACGCCGGTCGCGGCGCTCGTCACGGGCTTCGCGCTCTCGCTCTCGTCGACGGCGCTCGCGGTGCAGGTGCTGGCCGAGAAGAACCAGCTCACCTCGCAGCACGGGCGCGTCGCGTTCGGCATTCTGCTGTTCCAGGACCTCGCGGCGATTCCCTTCCTCGCGCTGTTGCCGCTGCTGGGCACGCACGCCGCGCCCGCGCAGGACCAGAGCGTGGGCCTCGGGTTGCTCAAGGTGCTCGCGACGTTCGGCACCATGGTGGTGGCGAGCCGCGTCGTGCTGCGCCCGGTGCTCAAGCAGGTCGCCGCGCTGCACAGCCAGGAGCTCTTCACCGCGTTCGCGCTGCTCGTCGTCGCCGGCACCGCCGTGTTGATGGAGACGATTGGGCTCTCGGCCACCCTCGGCGCGTTCTCGGCCGGCGTGCTGCTGGCCGACTCCGAATACCGGCACGAGCTCGAGGCCGACATCGAGCCCTTCA
>JAEUJR010001079.1 GCA_016793585.1 Archangium sp. | reverse complement strand
GCGCAGGTTCCTTCCGGAGCCTCCGTCGGAACGCCCTCTTTCACCTCATCTCTTCCCGCCTCACGTGGAGTCCCCATGGACAACCTCATCGCCCTCTTCCAGCAGCAGATGCAGCTGCTCCAGAGCCAGGCCGAGATTCTGAAGGCGCAGTCGAACGCCATCGCGTCGCTCGCCAACGGTCAGGCCCCGCAGTTGGTGCAGGCCATGACGCAGGTGACGTCGATGCAGGCCTCGGCGTCGGGCGCGGTCGGAGCGACCGTCATGCAGCAGCCCGTCAGCATGCCCGTCGTGATGCAGACGCAGGCACCGCACATCAACGGCACCAACGGCGCGAACGGCAACGGCCACACCGCCGCGAAGCCGGTGAACTTCTCGAACCTCGTCGCTTCGAAGGAGCCCGAGAAGAAGGAAGCGGCTCCTGCTGCGGCGCCCGTCGTCGATGTTCGCCCGCAGGCGCAGGCTAAGGTGCTCGAGGCCGTCGCGCGCATCTCGGCGTTCCCCATCGCGAGCCTGAAGAACGAGCAGACGCTGGTCGGTGAGCTCGGCTTCGACTCGCTCATGCTGGTCGAGCTCGACCAGTCCATCGGCAAGGCGTTCCCCACGCTCGGCGGTCTGCCGCGCGAGCTGTTCGGGCGCTCCACCACCGTGGCGAACATCGTCGACTATGTCGCCGAGACGCTGACGAAGGGCGTGACGAAGGTCGCAGAAGACACGTCGGCGGCGCTGCCCGTCGAGCGCCGGTTGCCCACGGTGACGCCCGCGCCGCTCGCGTCGCTCACCGAGTCGGTGATTCGGTTCGACAAGCCGGTGCTCGTCACGCGTGACGGCAAGGGCCTGGCCGAGGCGCTCGCGAAGAAGCTCGGTGAGCACAACGTCGCGGTGACGCTGGGCGACCTGAACACCGCTGGAGACTTTGGCGGCGTCATTCACCTCGGCGAGCTCTCGGCCTCGGGTGACTACAAGACCTCGACGCGCAACCTGTTGCAGCTCGCGCAGCGGCTCACGGCCGAGAAGGCGCAGCTGTTCGTCACGGTCACGGGCCTGGGTGGCGGCTTCGGGCTCGGTGGCTCCACGAAGGAGCAGCTCGGCCAGTCTGGCGCCATCGGCTTCACGCAGGCGCTCGCGCAGGAGTGGACCGACGCGCTGGTGAAGGCCATCGACGTCGACGCCTCGCTGAACGCGAACGAGCTCGCCACGCACCTCGTCGACGAGCTCTTCTCGGGCGACCGCACGACCGAGGTCGGCTTCACGAAGCAGGGCCGTGTCGCGGTCTCGCTGCTGCCCATGGCCGCGCCTGCGAAGGCTGCCAACCTGAACGCGTCGTCGGTCATTCTCGTCACCGGTGGTGCGAAGGGCCTCGGCCTGAAGCTGGCGAAGGCGCTCGCGAAGCAGACCGGCGCGACGATTGCGCTGACGGGCCGCTCGGCTCCGTCGGAAGAAGTGGCGAAGGCCTGCGCGCAGGTGAAGGGCGCTGGCGCGAAGGCGTGCACGTACCACCCGATGGACGTGCGCGACGCCGCGAACGTGAAGACGGTCGTCGACGGCATTCGCACGGCGCATGGCCGCATCGACGGCATCGTGCAC
>JAEUJR010000775.1 GCA_016793585.1 Archangium sp. | reverse complement strand
CAGCGCGGTGAGGCGGGCGGGGGTCATTCGGCCCTCCTACCACGTGACGAGCTGATCACCCCCAGCCCCGCTATGGTCGAGCGGCATGTACCGGCGCGCGTTCCCAGCCTGCGAGGTGACCGGTCCAGTCGACCCCGTTCCCTACGGGCACCTCGGGCTCACGGGAGCTGTTCCGCGAAAGTGCGCGGGCTGTCAGTTCTTGTTCGAGGGCGAGTGCACCCGCGCGATGGAGCAGGTGCACGGGTATCTCGCGCTCGACCACGGGCCATGTCCGGTGCTCGGAGACACGACGCCGACGCTCGTGGTGACGGAGCATCTGCGCAGCACCGTCTCGATTCCCGCGAAGTGCCGGAGCTGCAAGCACCTCGAGGTGAGCCTTCAGCGTGGCTTCACGTGCGGCTTCGAGCGCGAGCGCTGGGGCTTCTTCCGAAGAGGGTTGGACTGGGGAAGCTGGTCGCCCGAGCTGCCGAACGTCGGCCTCGCGTCGCAGCGGCCCGCGTCGCTGGCAGTGCTCCGTGCTGCGGCATCAGGGAACGAGGCCGAGGCCATCAAGGCGTTTCGCGCCGACTTTCCCGACGCGACGTTCTCGGAAGCGCGGAGTGCGTTCGCTGCGTTGGTCGAGCAGCTGAAGAAGTCGCGCTGAAGGATGGAACTCAGTGCGACGTCATTTCGGCGCGGAGGCTGCCGACCCCCGCCCAGGTCCAGGTCGTGTAGCAGTCGTGCGCCCACGGCGACCCGGTGTCGACAGGATCGTCCGGCTACTGGTCCATGAGGATGAGGTTGCACGCGCAAGGCTTGGTGTCGAAGTCGTGGTGGCTTTGACTCCGAACGGAGAACACCAGCCACAGTTCGTTCGTGCCGCTCGTCGCCGCGAAAGCTCCAGAAACGGGAGATGGTCACGAAGAACGCCGGGAGTGGAGCGACGAGGTTGTGGTCCTTGTCGATCCATCCATGACGCGGAACGGTGACCACCTGAACGCGGCGGCCAATGAAGCGCGTCACGCTCGCGCCCAGGGGCATGGCGTCGAGCCTACTCGACCCTCCAGCGGTCCTTCCGCGAACTCCACGACGTTGGTGTCCTTTGCTCCGTCAAGTCGACCTCACGCCGCCGTCGGAGCGTCAAACCGGCGCGTCATCAACGCAGCCTGGGAGGCACGGTTGGTTTTCCGGCTCACGATGGTTAGATAGTCTATCTAACTATCTCACCCCTCGAACGCGGCACCTGCCCTCGGTCAGAACGGTTGCCCACCAGGCATGCGCAGGGGGTTCGGGTTGCAGCCGCAGGTCGTGCAGCCGTTCTCGTCTTTCGCCTGGCCGAACTCGCAGTACACGCCGCACGGTTCGGGGCGGGGGCACTTCGGCGCCGTCACGGCTTTCGGGACTTCACATGTCACCAGCGCCGCGCCTTCGAAGCGCACGACGCCGCGCACCGAGAACACCTGTGGCTCGACCGGCGCGCTGCACGGTCCGCCGCTCCACGGGACGAAGCCTGTCGCGAGCAGCCGTCGCTCCTTCGGCGCCAGCGTGACGACGATGGGCTCGCGGCTCACGCACGGGCCCATTGCGCAGGTCTGAAACGCGAACACACCCGGCGGCAGTCCCTCGAACGCCATCGGCGGTGTCGGACACGGGTTCTGCAACGTCATCGTCACGGCCCGGCTCGTGCGGTTGGTGACGAAGCCCTCGAGTGTCGCGCCCTCGCCCGTTCGGGTCTGCACCACCTCGAGCCCCACCACACATGACGTGAGCTTCGGCGGAGCGGGGCGCAGCGTCGGTGCAGGCTTCTGCGGCGGCGCGGGCCTCGGCGGTGGAATCGGCTTCGGCGGCGGTTGCGGTCTCGGAGGTGGCTTCGGCTCCGGTGCGGGCGCGGGCTTCGGCGGTGGCTTCGGCAGCATGCGCGGTGGCCGGAGCCTCGCGCCTGGGAACTCCTCCATCGGGTGCATGGGCTGTGCACCCGCGACGGCGGCGAGCAGCACCAGCGGGGTGACGAGGCCTCTCACGCGCCCAGCGACGTCAGCTGCCGCCGCGACATTCACCAGTCACGGCGCTCGACGCACCAGCATGAGTCGACGCTGGGTCGAGCTGCCCGTCAGCACGTACAGCCCGTCGACGCCTGCGGTGGGCACCGAGAAGTACCGCAGCGCCACTGGCGAAAACGGCTGCACCTCGGCAGGGTCGGTCGCGTTCGTGAGCAGAATCGTCTGCAGGGCGCCCGTCGCCACGTCGATTCGGTACACGTGCGGAGCCGTCGTCGAGGTCGCATAGAGAAACCCCGGCTCTCCGAACTCGAGCGCGTTCAGGTTGGGCAGCCCGTTCACCACTCGCGAGATGCTGCCGTCACGGCTCTGGAGACGAAGAACACTCCCTCCGAAGCCCACCGTGCTTTGCGCCAGCAACGAGCCGTCGGCCGTCATCGCGACCTGATCAGACCACTGTCGCTCGGGAATGCCCGGAAACTGGGGAACGGGCACTCCCGCGTCCGACGCGGTCACGCTGAACTCGAGCACCGACGAGGTCGGGTGGCGCTGCGCGACCTCGAAGACGCGATCGCTCTGCCCAATCTGCAGGAAGTCGTAGTTCAAGAAGTCGGGCTCGACGCTCTGCGCGTCGATGATTCGCAGCGCACCCGTCGGTGTGCTCGAGATTCCGACGCGAAGAGT
>JAEUJR010000762.1 GCA_016793585.1 Archangium sp. | reverse complement strand
CGTCTGCGAGCCGAAGATGGACGGCCTGGCCATCGAGCTCGTCTACGAGAAGGGCAAGTTCGTGCAGGGCTCGACCCGCGGCGACGGCGTCATCGGCGAAGACGTCACCGAGAACCTGAAGACCATCAAGAACCTGCCGCTCTCGCTGACGGGCAAAGACGTGCCTCCGCTGCTCGAGGTGCGCGGAGAGGTCTTCATTCGCAAGGCCGACTTCAAGCGCATGAACGAGCAGCTGCTCGCGCGCGGCGAAGAGGCGTTCGTGAACCCGCGCAACAGCGCTGCCGGCTCGCTCCGTCAGCTCGACTCGAAGAACACCGCGTCGCGGCCGCTCTCCATCTACCTGTACGAGGTCGGCGTGGTGGAGGGCCGCGAGTTCGAGACGCACGTCGAGAAGCTCGACGCGCTCGCCGAGTGGGGCCTGCCGGTGAACCCGCGCCGCAACGTGGTGAAGGGCTTCGCTGGCGTGAAGGGCGCCTGGAGCGCGCTGCTCGCCGAACGTCACGCCCTGCCCTACGAGATCGACGGCCTGGTGGTGAAGGTCGACCGCACCGACTACCGCACGCGCCTGGGCCAGGTGTCGAAGAGCCCGCGCTGGGCCGTCGCCTGGAAGTTCCCTCCCGAAGAGATGGAGACGAAGGTCGAGCGCATTCTGGTGCAGGTCGGCCGCACCGGCGCCATCACCCCGCTCGCCGAGCTCACGCCCGTGTTCGTCGGCGGCGTCACCGTCTCTCGCGCGACGCTGCACAACGAAGACGAGCTGCGACGAAAAGACGTGCGTGAAGGCGACTGGGTCTTCGTGCGCCGCGCGGGCGACGTGATTCCCGAGATCGTCAAGGTCATCACCGCCAAGCGCACCGGCAAAGAGAAGGAGTTCGTCTTTCCCACGAAGTGCCCCGTGTGCGGCGGCGCCGTGAAGCGTGAAGAAGACGCGGCCGTGCAGCGCTGCACCAACCGCGCGTGCCCTGCGCAGCTCGCGGGCAGGCTCCGTCACTTCGCGACGCGCACCGCGATGGACATCGACGGCCTCGGCGAGAAGCTGTGCGAGGCGATGGTCGAGAAGGAGCTCGTCACCTCGGTCGCCGGCCTCTACGACCTCGACCTCGACACGCTCACCGGCCTCGAGCGCATGGGCGAGAAGAGCGCCCAGAACCTGCTCGACGCGATCGTGAAGTCGAAGGACACGACGCTGCGCCGCTTCATCTACGCCCTCGGCATTCCCGACGTGGGCGAAGCGACGGCGAAGGCGCTGGCCGAACACTTCCGCGAGGTGCCCGCGCTGATGAACGCCTCGCTGGAAGATCTGCAGAAGGTGAAAGACATCGGCCCCGAGATGGCCGCGTCGATTCGCGAGTACTTCGAAGAGGCCGAGAACCGCGCGGTCGTGACTGCGTTGTTGAAGGCCGGCGTGTCACCGAAGCCACCCGAGGTCGTCGCGGCGGGGGCGTTCACCGGCAAGACGATCGTGCTCACCGGCACGCTCTCGTCGATGAGCCGTGACGAAGCCAAAGAAGCCATCGAGAAGCGCGGCGGCAAGGTGTCGGGCAGTGTGTCGAAGAAGACCGACATGCTCGTGGCCGGCGAAGAGGCCGGCTCGAAGCTCACCAAGGCGAAGGAGCTGGGCGTGAAGGTGCTCACCGAGGCCGAGTTCGCGGCGCTGCTGAAGTGATGCGCGCGCTCCTCGTCACCGATCTCGAAGGGGTGCATGGCGCTGACAGCGTCGACTGCCTCATCGGTGGCGAGGCCGCCTGGCGCCGCGCCCGCCTTCGCGCGACGCACGAAGTGAACCTCGCGATCGCGGGGCTCGCGAAGCAGGGCTTCACGGAGTTCGTCGTCTCAGACAGTCATCGCAACGGCACCGACCAGCCGAACCTGGTGCTCGAGACGCTCGATTCACGCGCGACCTACGACTTTCGCGACGACGCCTTCGCGGCGCAGCTGTTCTCGGGTGTGTCTGCCGTGGCAGCGCTCGGCATGCATGCGGGTGGCGGTGTTCCAGGTTTCGTCGCGCACGCGCTCGACGTCGGGCTGGCCTGGGAGTGCGAGGGCCGCTTCCTCTCCGAGACCGACTTTCTCCTCGGGCTCTGCCACGCCGCGATGACTCCGTTTCTCTTCGTGACAGGAGACGATGCGCTGATCGCGTCGCTGCCGCCGGGTACGCGTGGTGTCGTCACCAAGCGCTGGCGCTCGGCCACGAGCGCGACGTCGCTGCCGCTCGACGCGGTCGAAGAGGCGCTCCTGCGAGCCGCCCTCGCGCCCGCAGCTCCCGCGAGCGCCCTGCCCGACGGCCCGCTCCGAATGCACGTGAAGGGTGCCCAGTTCGAGCTGCCCGACCTGCCGTTTCTCGAGCGTGAGTCCGAGCACACCGTGCTCGTTCACGGAGCCTCGGTGCGTCAGCGCTACCAGCACGCGCAGCTCGCCATCGAGGCGGCGACCGAGGCCACGTCGGAGTTCATCGACCGATCGCCAGGTGATGCCGGCTTCGTCGATCAGGTCGCGACACTGCTGAGCGCTCCGTGGCCGTCACTCGCTGCGCAGTGAGCACTGGCGTTCACACCCATGAAACGTCGTTGATTTGAATCAACGAGCCCCGTCGACGACACTCGCCGCTCCATGCGCCTTCTTCGACTCAGCCTGCTGATCGTCCTCTCGTTGTCTGCCTGTGAGGGGATCACCGGCATCGAAGGAGACGGCGGCAGTGGCGGCACCGACGGAGGGAACACGGGCGGTGGAACCGCGACTGGAGGCGGCGTCGCGGCCGGTGGCGCTGGCGGCGGTTCAGCGAACGCGGGTGGAACGGCTGGCGGCGATGCGGGCGGCTCGGCAGCTGGCGGAACGGCCACGGCTGGCGGCGACGCGGGCGGAACAGCCACGGCTGGCGGAACGGCAACGGCTGGTGGAACGGCGACTGCTGGTGGAACGGCAGCCGCTGGTGGAACGGCAACCGCTGGTGGAACGGTGACCGCTGGTGGAACGGCAACCGCTGGTGGAACGGCGACTGCTGGTGGAACGGCGACTGCTGGTGGAACGGCGACGGCTGGTGGAACGGCCACGGCTGGTGGAACAGCCACGGCTGGTGGAACGGCGACCGGCGGCGGCTTCGTCGTCGTGAACGATGGCGGCCTCGGCTACCTCACACGCCCTGCCAACCCGACCTGCGTTGCGCCCGCTCGGCCCATCATCAACTCCGGCGTGCAGATCGTCCGCGCGTTTCCCAACATCACCTTCGCCAACCCGACCGCGATGGCGCAGGGCGTTGGCGACCCCTCCCGAATTCTCATTCTCGAGAAGGCCGGCCGTGTTCGCGCCTTCCCCAACCAGGCGAACGTGATGACCGGGCAGATCACCACCGTGCTCGACATCAGCACGCGGGTCGACAACACCCAGAACGAGGGCGGCGCGCTCGGCCTTGCGCTTCACCCGCAGTGGGCCACGCGCAAAGAGCTCTTCGTCTCGTACACGCGCGCCGGCCGAAGTGGCACGGTGCCGCTCGTGAGCGTGATCTCGCGCTTCCGCAGCAACGACAACGGCGTCACCTTCGATGCCAACAGCGAAGAGCGCCTGCTGCAGCTCGATCAGCCGTACACGAACCACAACGGCGGCAACATCGCCTTCGGGCCCGACGGCTTCCTCTACATCGGCTTCGGCGACGGCGGGAGCGGCGACGACCCGCTGAACTCGGGCCAGAGCCTCAACACCAACCTCGGCAAGATGCTGCGCATCGACGTCAACCAGCCCTTCGACGCTGGCGTGCCCTACGCGATCCCTCCGACGAACCCGTTCGCGTCGAACGGTCAGGCCTGCAACGTGAACAGCCAGGCGCGGGTCGTCGACGCAGGCAGCATCACCCGCTGCTCGGAGATCTGGGCGTACGGCCTGCGCAACCCCTGGCGGTGGAGCTTCGATCAGGGCACCGGCACGCTCTGGGCCGGCGACGTCGGGCAGGGCGCCTGGGAGGAGATCGACGTCATCAGCGCGGGCGCGAACTACGGGTGGAACGTCTGCGAGGGCTTCCAGCCGCGAGGCATCACGAACCCCGACGCCGGCTGCCCGCTCGTGGGGCACACGCCTCCGGTCGTCTCGTACGGGCGCAGCCTCGGCTACTCGGTGACTGGCGGCTTCGTGTACCGCGGCACCGCCGTGCCTGCGCTCGTCGGCCGCTACGTGTTCGGCGACTACGGCTCTGGCCGCGTCTGGTACATCGACGAGAACGTCGGCACCGGCGCGCGCACGATGGTGCAGATCACCGACACGAACCTGAGCATCGGCTCGTTCGGCCAGACGCTCGACGGCGAGGTCTTCATTCTCGACCTGCCCAACGGCACGCTGAGCCGCTTCACCCCGATGGGGGCCACCGACGCGGGCACCCCCTTCCCCGCCACGCTCTCGGCCACGGGCTGCTTCAACGCCTCGATGCAGCCCGTCGCCGCGCTGATCCCGTACGACCTCAACTCGCCGCTGTGGAGCGACGGCGCAACGAAGGAGCGCTTCTTCGCGATTCCCGACGGCACCACCATCGGCCTGCTGCCCGACGGCGACTTCGACTTCCCCAACGGCACCGTCACCGTGAAGACGTTCTCGCTCGCGGGTCAGAAGATCGAGACGCGCCTGCTCGTGCGGCACTCCGACGGCCAGTGGGCGGGCTACTCGTACGAGTGGAGAGCCGATCAGACCGACGCCGACCTGCTGCCCGCGGGCAAGAGCAGGGTCGTCGGCTCGCAGACCTGGCAGTACCCGAGCCGCGGCGAGTGCATGACGTGCCACACGGCGACCGCGAATCGAACGCTCGGGCCCGAGCTCGCGCAGCTCAACCGCCCGTTCGTGTACCCCCGCGGCGTGACGGCCAACGAGGTCGAGACGCTCGCGGGGCTGGGCTACTTCTCGACGCCGCTGCCGAACATCGCCGCCAACCTGCCCCGCCTCGAGCCGCCCCAGGGCACAGGGCCGCTCGACGCCCGCGCGCGCGCCTACCTGCACAGCAACTGCTCCAACTGCCATCGCAACGGCGCGGTGCAGGGGCCGCACGACCTGCGGTACAGCCTCACGTTCCGCAACACCAACACCTGCAACGTCGCTCCGACCAACGGCAACCTCGGGGTGCCCGGAGCGATGATTCTCGCGCCCACCAACCCCTCACAGTCGATCATCTCGCTGCGCATGCACGCGCTGAACAGCTTCCGCATGCCACCGCTCGGCACGTCGCTCGTCGACGCCCAGGGCACCGCGTTGATCGACTCGTGGATCACCAGCGTCACCACCTGCCCCTGACGTCTTCGCCTCGAGGTCGACATGCTCACGCCGACGCCCCGCCAGCTGCTCTGGATGCCGCTCGTCCTGTTCGTCACCGCCTGCCCGGAAGCGCCGCCGGGAGTGGAGGCCGATGGCGGAGCAGATGGCGGAGCCACCGTCGACGCGGGTACGCCTCCACAGGCTGACGCCGGGCCGGGGCTGCTCAGCCGCCCCGCGAACCCGACGTGCCTCGCTCCCGACCGGCCCATGCTGTCTTCCGGCGTTCAGGTGACGCGGGCCTTCAGCGGCCTCACCTTCTCGCTGCCGATGCTGCTGCTCCAGGCCCCCGCGACCCCCGACCGCATCTTCGTCATGGAGCGCGCGGGCGTCGTGAAGTCCTTCCCCAACCGGGCCGACGCGGGCACCCCCGAGGTGCGCACCGTCATCGACATCGACGCGCGGGTGAACGACTCGGGCGAAGGCGGCCTGCTGGGCATGGCCTTTCACCCGCAGTGGCCCGCCCGAAAAGAGCTCTTCCTCTCGTACACCCGCGACGGCTCGCCGCTGGTGAGCGTCATCTCGCGGTTCCGCACGACCGACGACGGGCTCACCTTCGACCCTGCCACCGAGGAGCGCCTGCTCGAGCTCGATCAGCCGTACACGAACCACAACGGCGGCGGCATCGCCTTCGGGCCCGACGGCTACCGCTACATCGGCTTCGGCGACGGCGGCTCGGGCGGCGACCCGCTGGGCTCGGGCCAACGAACCGACACCAACCTCGGCAAGTTCCTTCGTATCGACGTCAACGTGCCGGCGGCGCAGCGCTACGCGATTCCCCCGAGCAACCCTTTCGCGAACGGCACCGTCTGCAACAACGGGCGCTCGACGATGATCGCCGACGCGGGCGCGGGGCAGACCCGCTGCGCCGAGATCTACGCGCTCGGCGTTCGCAACCCGTGGCGGTGGAGCTTCGACACCGGCACCGGCGACCTCTGGGCGGGCGACGTCGGCCAGGGCACTTGGGAAGAGGTCGACGTCATCACGAACGGCGGCAACTACGGCTGGCGCACCTGCGAGGGCTTCTTCCGCCAGGGGTCGACCACGAACCGCTGCAACACGCCCGGCGTCATCGACCCCATCGTCGCCTACGACCGCAACGTCGGTCAGTCGATCACCGGCGGCTACGTGTACCGGGGCTCGACGATTCCCGGGCTCGTCGGGCGCTTCGTCTTCGGCGACTACCAGACGGGCATCATCATGGCCGTCGCCGAGAACCCGGTGACGGGTGAACGAACCATCGAGCAGCTCGCCGACACCAACCTCGCGATCTCGTCGTTCGGGCAGACCCTCGACGGAGAGATCTACGTGCTCGGCCTCACCAACGGGCAGATCCACCGGCTCGCGCCCATGGGCACGCCGATGGCCTCGGCCTTTCCACAACGGCTCTCGCAGACGGGCTGCTTCGACACGGCCGACGTGAAGAAACCGGGGCCCATGCTGATTCCCTACGAACTCAACGCCCCCCTCTGGAGCGACGGCGCCGAGAAGCTGCGGTACTTCGCCATTCCCGACGGCACGACGATTCGGGTGGGCACCGATGGCGACTTCGAGTTCCCCAACGGCACGGTGACGGTGAAGACGTTCCTGCTCGGGGGCAAACGCGTCGAGACGCGGCTGCTCATGCGGCACCCCGACGGGCAGTGGGCCGGCTACAGCTACGAGTGGCGCGACGACGAGTCAGACGCCGACCTGCTGCCGGCGGGCAAGACGAAGATGATCGGCTCCCAGACGTGGCAGTACCCGAGCCGCGCGCAGTGTCTGTCGTGTCACACCGCCGCGGCGGGCCGTTCGCTCGGCCCCGAGGTGGCGCAGCTGAACCGTGACCTCGTCTACCCGCGCAACGTCATCGCCAACCAGCTCGAGACGCTGGAGACGATTGGCCTGCTCGCAGCCCCGCTCGGAATGCCGGTGTCGGCGCTGCCGAGGCTCGAGCCCGCGAACGGCAGTGGCAGCGCTGAAGCGAAGGCCCGCGCGTACCTGCACAGCAACTGCTCGGTGTGTCACCGCAACGGCGCCGGCCAGGGGCCACAAGACTTCAGGTACTCGCTCTCGTTCGCGCAGATGAACGTGTGCAACACCGCACCGCTCAATGGAGACACCGGCGTCGCGCGCGCCCGCCTGCTCACCCCGATGAACCCCGGCCAGTCACTCATCTCGTTGCGCATGAAGGCGCTGAACACCTTCCGCATGCCGCCGCTGGGCTCGAGCCTCGTGCACGGCGACGGCGTGGCCCTCATCGACGCGTGGATCAACGGAGTCACTTCGTGTCCTTGAGAGGGTGGGCCCTGGTGCTGTTCGCTGGCTGTGGCGCGATGCCGCCGCCCGGCGGTGACGACGCGGGCTCGATGGCCGGCGGAGGCTCGGCTGGAGGAGTGACGGCCGCCGCGGGTGGCGTGGCGAACGCCGGCGGAGCAGCCACGGCAGGTGGGGCTTCGGCTGGCGGCGCGGCGACCGCTGGTGGAGCAGCGGGTGGCCTCGTCGACGCCGGAGTCGACGCGGGCGTCGGCGCCTGCACCGCTGCCTTCTGTGATGACTTCGAGCGCTATGACGCGGGCTCCCCACCTCGCGCGCCGTGGACGACGTCGGTGCAGGGCGGCGCAGTGACCGTCGACGTGACGCGCGCGCACTCGGGCAACAAGTCGGTGCGCGTGACGACCGATGGCCAGATGGCCTACCGCCGTGCCTTCTTCAGTGTCGGAGCTCCCTTCTTCCCCGTCGCCGGCAACGCCTTCTATGGCCGCATGTGGGTCTACCTCGCGGCCGCGCCCTCGATGACGACGCACTGGACGAACATCTCGGGTGAAGGAATGGCCTCGTTCAACAACCAGTCGTTCGCCGCGTACGTTCGCTACGGCGGGCAGGTGATGAAGCGGTTGATGGCGAACTACGACAGCCAGACGTTCAGCTCCGACTGCTGGCAGCACTCACAGACGACGTTCCCCGAGGCGCGCTGGGCCTGCATGGAGTGGCACTTCGACGGCCCCAACGAGCGCATGGAGTTCTGGCTCGACGGTGCACAGGTGAGCGCGCTCACCGTAAATCACCGCGGGCAGGGCTGCATCGCGAACGGCCTGTCGGGGCAATGGGTGATGCCAACCTTCTCGACGCTGCGCCTGGGCTGGGAGCACTACCAGACCTCGATTCCCATTCAGCTGTGGGTCGACGACGTCGCGCTCGGCCCACAGCGGGTCGGCTGTCAGTAGCGGCAGCGCGCGATTCGGCACAGACTCGCGAGATGCACCGCTTTGCGATTCTGCTGCTGTTGATTGGCTGTGCGCCCCCCGCAGAGACCATCGTCGAGGGCAGGCGCGTCATCGTGGTGCCCGACGCGGGGAGCGGTCGCACCGACGCGGGCGCGCGCGACTCGGGCGTCTTCGTCGTCGACGGTGGCTTGCGGCTCGAAGACGGTGGCGCCGTCGATCTCGACTCCGGAGTGGTCGTCGAGGGCGAAGATGCAGGCTGCCCGTCGGACTGCACCTGCACCATTCGTTTCGATCACTCCGGCGGCGGCGCCTTCATCTCGTCGATCGAGCTGCCGTGCTGCGCGACGCTGTGCCTTGGCGGCAGTGACGTCGCGTGGACGTGCCACGACAATGGGCGGGTCACCACACACGCCGCGACGCTCGTCTGTCGACCGTGACGCTTACTTCTTCTTGAACTCGACCCGGCGGTTCGCGGCCCAGGCGTCTTCACCCGAACCCGAGACAGCCGGCTTGTTCTCGCCGTAGCCGACGGTGTCGAGGGCGCCACCCGCGACGCCGAGATCGACCAGGTACTTGCGCACCGAGGCCGCACGCTTCTGCGAGAG
>JAEUJR010000745.1 GCA_016793585.1 Archangium sp. | reverse complement strand
CTTCGACTTGAGCGCCGCGACGACCTTCGACTTGGCCGCGCTGCGGGTCTTCGCCACCGGGGCCGGCTTGTTGCCGTTCGCGATGGCCCGCTGCCGCTTGAGCGCCGAGAGCAACCGCATCTCGAGCAGCAGCAGCTCGTCGCCGAGCTCTTCGTTGTCACCGTGCGCCTTCGGAAGGGGAGCGTCGAGCTCCACCGGCGCGCCGTACCGCATGCGCAGCGCCTTCTCTTCCGTCGGCGTGGTGGTGGTCTTCGTCAACGCCCGCGCCACCGTCTCCGTCGTCACCACCGCCGTGCTACCGCCCTTCCGCTCCATGGTTGATGCCCTTTCGGAACCTGAACAACCGGCCATGTACGATGCGGCAAATCCGCAACCTGTGGGCAGTGTAGCGATCGACCTTGGTGGCGCAAATTTTTGGCCTGAGCTGCTGCAAGCCTGATGTGGGCTGTTGCAATACACGCCACAGAACGAGATTTGCTCGGGTTTTTCGTGTCTGGCGAAGTCCGACACAGACCCACTCGCACAGGAAAAATCCAGACGGTGGGCGATTTGAGCGGCAGGGGCGAACCGAGCCCCACAAAGCCGGCTGCAAAGTTGACTGTGACGATTGAGCGGCGTGCGGCCCTATTCGTCTTCGGGCTCTGCGGCGCCGCCAGTCGTGGCTGGCGTTCCACCGTCGCCGCGCTCGATGCCAAAGCGCTTGAGCGCCGCCGCGATGCCTTGCGGTTTGTCTTCGTCGGGCAGGAACTCGGCGGGCGCCTTCACGTCGGGCACCTTGCCGATGTTGGTGAGCGCCGACTCGAGCGAGAGGCGCAGCTCGGCGTCTCCACCGTCGGCGGCGACGTGCATGCGGCCGCTGAGGCTCGTCTTCATCACGACGGACTTCTCGGCGTCGACGTAGACGTCACCCTGCAGCACGGTGGGCTCTCGCAGGTCGAAGAAGAGACGACGGCGCAGCGTGGTGTCGTCGGGGCCGCCCTTCGGAGACGCGAGCGGGGGCAGCGACTTCGAAGCCTCAGCGAGCGGTGGGCCGAGCGTCACCTCGTACTTCCAGCACACGCGGCCTTCGATGGTCTGCGTGCCCTTCGCCGCGAGCGCGAGGCGGCCGCGGAAGAGCTGGTCGAAGTCACGCACGGCCCCGTAGGCCTCTTCCCGCATGCGCTCGGCGATGCCGCGGTCACGCTTTCGTTCACGGAACTGGCCCGCGCCGTCGCGGCCGTAGGTGGTGCGCGCGTAGACGTGGCCGCCGGCACGAATCACCTCGAGGCCCTGGTCGTAGGTGGGCGTGGTGTTCGAGAGCCGCGCGAGGAAGTCGCCCGAGATGCCGCCGGGCCCTGCGAGCAGCTCTCGCGTCTCGGTGAGGCGCACCGACTTCGGGCCGGCGCTCCACTCCCACTTCACGGTGGCGTTGTAGGTGTGCGGGCCGATGCGCTCGGTCGTCTCTGCCGCGCCCATGCCCAGCACGCGGCGGGCGATGAGCGGGTTCGAGGCGACGTCTTCGGGAGGCAGCTTCTCTTGCGCAGCCGCGACGGCCTGCGGCGGGTCTTCGCTCGAAAAGATGCGCTTCTTGGCGGCCTTGTCGACGGGGTCGGGGCAGGCGGTGAGCGCGAGAATGGTGGCGAAGACGAGACGCTTCATCGAAGGCCGGGCACCCTATTCGCTCGGTGGGCGTGAGTCGATCACTGTGGCGACACTCGCCGCCCTGACGCGAACGTGCTTTCTGACGGCTCCATTCCCCATGCGAACGACCGTCTTCGTGCTGTTGCTGTCGTGCCTGTCGTGCGGGCGCACCACGCTGCCGTGTGAGCCGACGACGTGCGCGGGCTGCTGCGACGGGTACGGCAACTGCCAGACCGGAGCCGACGACCTCGAGTGTGGGGCCGGCGCAGCGGCATGCGTCGTCTGCGCGAAGGGTGCGGGGTGCCGGCAGGGGCGCTGCGTCGGTGGACTGAACGTGGCGGCTGGGGCGCCTGGTGGCGGCTCGGGCGGAGGCGGCGCCCCCGCTGGTGGTGCTGCAGGTGGTGCGGCGGGCGGCGTCGGTGGGCCCCAGTCAATCGCCGCCTCGACGTTCGTGCCCGACGTGCTGTTCGTCGTCGACCGCTCGGGCTCGCTGCAGCAGCCACTGAACCCTGCCGACCCGATGTGCCGCGGGTGCACCACGAACTGCCCCGCCGGGTGCACGCTGCGCTCGACGGCGCTGCTCGCCACGGCAGACCGCTTCTTCACCGCGAACCCCACGGCGGGCCGGTACGGGCTCGTGCTGTTCCCTTCGAACGCCTCGTGCGGGCCGCCGACGCAGGTGGCCTCCGTGCTGCCGACGAGCGACGACACGAGCGTGCTCGCGATGATGGCGTCGGCGACGATGACGCAGTTGCGCGCGGCGAGCTTCTCGGGTGGCACGCCCACGAGCCTGGCGCTGCAGTTCTCGCTCGCCAACACGGGGCTCTCGGCCGAGGCGAACCGCGACCACTTCCTGGTGCTGGTGACCGACGGGCTGCCCAACTGCAACCCGATGAACACGAACACGTGCAGCGCACCGCAGGCCTGTCAATGCACCACCGGGCAGTGCTCGGGCCAGAGCTGCACGCTGGGCTGTCTCGACCGCCAGGCCACGCTCGATGCGCTGATGCTCGCGCGCTCGAGAGACGTGCGCACGCTCGTCATCGGGTTCTCGGACGACGTGAATCAGGGCAGCGGCCCGCAGCTGTTCGACGAGCTCGCCCGCGCCGGAGTCCCCCTCGCCTGCCCCACGGCCGGTCGCAGCGAGTGCGGCGTGAACAACCCCTGCCAGCCCGACGGCACCTGCCGGCGCGCCTACTCGAACGAGCTCGCTGCGG
>JAEUJR010000669.1 GCA_016793585.1 Archangium sp. | reverse complement strand
TCGCTTCGAGCCGCGCGGCGAGATCGAGCTGCGCGGCGTCGGCCCGACGGTGACGTGGTTTCTCGTGGGCCGCTAGCGCTTCCGTCGACGCAGCAGCAACGCCGCGAGCGCGAAGCCGAACACGTCGAGCGGTGACGCCGTGCAGCCGCAGGCCGACGGTTCGAGTCCCACCTCGAGCGGGAAGGTCGCCCGGGCCTGCCCATCGGAGACGATCACGTCGAAGTACATGCGATCGGGCTCCCTCACGGGCGGCGCCTGGAACTTGCCTCCCCCGAGGTCCTTCGCGAGCGGCCCGCGCGTCTGCACGAAGGTCGTCGTCAGCGTGTCTGCGTCAGCGTCGATGCCAGTGCCGGTGAGCACGAACTGCTGCCCCGAGCGCACCACGTTCGGCCCCGACGCCATCACCTGTGGCGGCGTGTTCACGGCCTTCACCGTGAGCGTGAGCCGATCTTTCGACTCCAGCGCCGCGTCTTTCGCGGTCACCTCGAACTCGAGCGGCGTGTCTTGCGTGACGTCGGGCGCGGTGAAGGTGTCTCCAGCGAGCGAGACCGACGGGCCGCCAACCTGGGCCCACGTCAGCGTGACGGGGTCGCCGTCGGGGTCCATCACGCTGGCGGTGAGCGTCACCTGCTGCTTCTCGGCGATGTCGCGTGGCGGGCCGGCCTCGAGCGTCGGAGGACGGTTCACGCACTGCTGCCTGTCGGCCACACGCTGCGTGAACGGCGTCGTGCTCAGCCCCGCGACCTCGACGTCGTCGAGATCCCACCCCGTTCGGCCGCCGTTCGCGTCGGTCGCGATCACGAAGCGCAGGTGAATCGTCTTGTTCGCGTAGCGCGTGCCGAGGTTCAGGGTCTGCGTGAGGAACGCCGGGTAGCCGTTGCTGGTGCCGACCCACGCAGCCTGACCCGCCGAGGGGTTCGTGCTCGCGCGCCCCTGCGGCGTCGTCGTCGAGATCGTGCCGGAGTAGGCGGGCACGACGGTCGTCACCTGCGTCCAGGTCTGCTGCCCGTCCTCCGAGACCTCGACATAGGCCCCGTCCCACTGGGTCATGCCCGAGCTCTCGAACTGGTAGCGGTGCTTGAAGCGCACGGTGACGGGCTGCGTGCCGACCGTCAGGGCGGGCGTGGTGAGCCACGAGTGGCCACGTGAGGTGGCGTTCGGCCCGTTCATCAACGTCTGCGTCGGCGTCTGCGGCGAGGGGTGCCACAGCTCTTCGACGAGGAAGTAGTCGTTCGCCTCGAGGTCGTCTCCACGCCGCCAGCCGGTGCCACGATCGAGCGCGTACGAACCTTCGAAGTCTTCCGTCGCCGAGGCGATCACGTCGGCGTTCGCGAGCACCGTCACGAGACTCGTCGAGGCAGGTGTCTGGCCGACGGTGTCGACGCGGAACTCGAGCATGCGCACGTCGGTCGCGCTCTCGAGTCGAACCGGTGTCGAGGCACGCACCACGCCGAACGGTGCCGAGGGCGCGAACGTCACCAGCCCATCACCTTCCACCACCACGCCCTGCGAGAGCGAGCGCACCTTGAGCGTCTGCGGCGCCGAGATGGCCGCGAAGCCCACGTTGCGTGCCGTGAGGTTGAGCAGGCCCGACTCTCCGACGTCGAGCCGGCCATCGCGGTCGCACCAGCCGCGCGAGTCGTCGACGCCTGCCGCGGTGATCTTCACGGCGTCGCCCATCGAGGTGTCTTCGAGCACGGGCGCGTTGTTGGTCGCGAGCTTCGACGGCGCTTCGGCGCGTGGGCCGGCGCCCCGCTTCGCGAAGCCCGAGTAGAGCGTGCGGAAGAACGCGGGGTCGGCAGCGAAGGCCACCGCCAGCATCGCGTCACGCGCCTCGAGGAAGTCGGGGTTGGCCGGCGTCGCCTTCAGCGCGGCGATGAAGGTCTCGAGCATCTGCTTTCGTGCGCGCTCGAAGTCTGGCGTCGCGCGCAGGTGGCCGACGAAGCCCTCCCACAGCATGGTGCACCACACCTCGCCAGCCGCGTGCACTTCGGAGTTGAGCTGGCTGAAGCCGACGAGCCCGGGCGGGAGCGCGGCGCCGTCACGAATGTGCCTGAACGAGAGCCCGTTCTTCTCGGTGTCGACCGTGTACGGGTAGCGGCGAATGCCCGACCAGTGATGCTCGAGCGGCCTGCCGAGATCGTCTGGCCCGCCCACCACGTACCCGCCTACGCCGAACACGCCCGACCAGTTCGCGTTCGCCGGCACCCGTGCATCGCTCGCGCGAACGGTCTGCAGCAGCGCGAAGAAGTCGCTCCAGCCTTCGCCCATCGAGCCCGAGATCTGCAGCTGCAGGCCCGCCGTGTCGCTGATGAGCCGGTTCGAGATGAAGTGCCCGAACTCGTGGGTGATCACCTGGGTGTCGAGCGCGCTCGGTCGCGCCGGCATCTGGTACGTGAAGTACGTCGCCGAGAAGGGCGTTCCCGCATCGAGGGCCGTGAGGAACGGGCTCGGCGCGGCGGTGACGCCGACGAGCGGCACGGTGATCGACGCGTCGGGGATGGAGAGGCTCGGGAAGCCGTTGTTCGCCGAGACGACGATGAGGGCAGCGGCTCCAGCGTCGAGCGCGCGGTTGAACGATTCACGCACGTTGCAGCCCTGTGCGTACGCCACGGCGATGCGGCCCGAGAGCGCCGAGGGATCGAAGAGTTCGTCACAGCCGTTCGCGCCCGCGTCTGACTGCATCACCGCGATCGGCGCGCTCACCGGAGTCAGCGGGCCAGCGCTCGACACCGCGAGCCGCCCCGCGTCGAGCGCCGAGAGCTCGAGGTAGCGCACCTGAAAGGCGCTGAAGTTGCCCATCTGCATGCGCGACGTCTCTCCATCGGCGAGCGTCGTCATCGAGGCGTTGTTCGGCCGCGCGAAGCTGAACGCCGACACCGAGAGCGCGTCGTCTGCTTTGCCGCCGTGGCCGAGGTTGTCCTTCTGGCCGTTGCCCGCCGCTTCGTCGAAGCCGGCCGCCAGCACCCAGTCGTGCAGCCAGTTCACCGTGTAGAAGAGGTGCGTGTTCGCCGCGTTGGCCTGCGCTCCGGGAGTCGGGCCCGCGTCGGGATCGTACGAGTAGTCGAACACCCCGGGAGCGCTCATCGGCGTGAGCTGGTCCTGCGGGCGGGTGCCGCCGTCGGGCAGACCGGCGTCGCTGTTCAACCCGAACGGGGGGAAGAGGTCGACGAACGAGAACGCGTTGTTGCCCTGCAGCGTCGTCGCGTTGCCGGGCAGCCATGGGTCGGTGCGAGCGCCAGGCGCGAAGTCGAGCGTCACCAGCGACGCGCTCACCCAGTCACCATCGATGGGCGGCAGCCGCACGCCGGTGGGGTGGGGTGTGTACCCGGCGCCGTACGGTGAATCGGCCGGCGCGAAAGGCGGTGCCGTGTCGGCGTAGACCCGCCACGTCGCGTCCACCGTGAGGTTCTTTCGCGAGAGCAGCCGCCCGTCCCACGCACTGACGACCTCGAAGAACGCCGAATCGCCGGAGTCGAGCTCGACGTGCCACGCAGGCTCGAGGCCGTCGGGCAGGCCGTACCAGACGCGCCGGGCACGAGCGTTCACCAGCCCGTTCGATTCGGAGACGCGCTGCCAGCCGTCGCGCTCCTTGTCGAGCGAGAGCACGCCGACGGTGAAGCCGAGCTCCCGGGCAGCGGTCGCGACCGCGGTGGTTCCCGTCAGCCGAAAGCCTCGCTCCTTCGGAGTCGCAGGGTTCACGTTGCCGGTGATGGCCACCAGCTCGCGCGCCTGCGTCATCACCACGTGCAGCTCGTCACGGAAGAGCGCGACCCCGTCGAACGATCTCCCGAACGTCACCACGATCGCCCCGTGCCCGAGATCGAGCGTGTGCCGGTGATCGAGTCGCGCGACGGCCTCACCACTGAGCCGGAAGGCGCTGGCGACGCCGAGCAGGTGACGACGTGCCGCCTCGGCCGGGCTCAGGTCGGCGCGAGTCCACCCGGGGGCGTCAGGACCAACCTGCAGCGCCCACAGCATCGTCGGCACGCCCAGGCGCGGCTCGACATGCGCTGTGAAGACGTCGTCGCGCTGCACGACAGGCTTCACCAGCCCCGAGGAGAAGAAGACATCGAAGTCGGCTGGCGCTGCGGCCACCACGAGGGCGACGAGAAGGTTCATGGCGGTGCTCAGGGAATGAAGATGGAGGTGACGGCGGTCGCCTTGCTGCTCTCGCGGGAGAATTGGAGCGGGAAGCGCTTCTGGTCGAAGCCGACGTTGGCCACCGCGATCACCTGCGCGACGTAGGGCGAGCCCTGCTCGAGGAACTGGCCTGGCACCTTGATGCGCGTGAACGGCGTGCGCAGCCGCAGCGAGAATCCCTCGGTCAGCGTCGTCCCCTGCGGCATCAGCTTCGTGATCACGATGACGTAGATCGTGGGCGTGCCGAGCGCGGGCGGCGACCACTCGAGCACGGGGTTCTGAGACACGCCGGTGCGGTTCACGTCGGCGGCCTCTCCGTTGATGCGCAGGAAGCGCGGCGGGCTGAGCGTCGCGTCGAGTACGCCGCCATCGGTCACCGTCGTCACGAGCGCCTCGACCGCTTTGTTGAAGGTGCGGCCAGACAGCGTGAGCGGAACCGACGCGAGCAGGCGGCCGTCTGCGACCAGCGTCGAGGCCGGCGTGGGGTTGCCCACGGTGATGTCCTGGAGAACGTCGGGCCGGCCGGAGGTGTTGGTGAGCACGCCCAGCGACGCCGAGCGGCCCTCGAAGTCGCCGCCGCTCCCGGCTCGCGTGCTGGCGGGCACCGCCGAGATCACGGCCTGTGTGAAGGTGGTGGTGGCCGCCGGGTGAACGTCGCGCACGAACTGCTCGAAGCCCGAGCTGCGCAGCTCGAGGGGCCAGCGTTGCTGGGGCAGTTGCACGAGCGACACCGCCACGTTCGCGGTCTGGCCCGGGCCGAGATCGGGCGCGGGCACCGTTCCTCCGAGCACGGCCGAGCTCCAGTTCAGCCCGCCCGTGTTGATCGTGCGGCGCACCGAGACGGTGAGCTCGTCGGAGTCGTTGCGCAGCGCGAACGCCAGCGGCTGCCCGAACAGCGTCGCCGACGACGAGAGCACTCCTGCGTCAGGGGGCGTGTTCCTGAACTGTTCGACGATCGAGCCTGCTCCGAAGCTGTGCGCCTGCACCACGTCGCTCTGCTGAAAGGCGGCGCCGGTGAGCGTGACGGCCAGGGTGCCATTGCCGACGAGCGGGCTCCTGCGGCCGACGGAGCGCGCGCCCAGCTCGAGCGAGTCGACGTCGGAGGCGATGTAGTCGCCCGCCCGGAGCACGACGTAGGGCCCCTCGGGAACGTCTTCGAAGCGCAGTACCGGCCCCGACTGCATGACCGCGTCGACGGTGACGTACTCGCCCGCCTCGTCTTCGTAGAGCAGCTGCTGCGGCCGAATCGCGTTGAGATCGAAGTCGGTCGAGGTGACACCGCCGTCGAGCAGCCACGTCTCGTCGGTGCGGCGCACGAGCACGGTTCGGCGACGGCCCGCGTCGGGTTCAGCCCCCGCGTCGACCCCGGCGTCGACGCCACCATCGGCGAGCGGCATGACACACGCGCCTTCGACACAGAGCTCGGCGCCTTCGCATGACACGCACGCGTTCCCGCCCAGCCCACAGATGCGCTTCGTGCGGCCTGCCACGCACAGCCCACGCGCGTCACAGCAGCCGCCTTCACACGTCGTCGGGCCGCACGGCGGAATCGCCGGAGCGCATGACGCCACCACCAGCGCGACGCTGGCCACCAGAGCACGAATCACCGAACCGCCCCCTTGAAGGGATCGGGACGTAGACGATGGCTTCGTCGTCGCCAATCACTTGCTGCGTTCCGACGAAACGGAAATGTGACTCCTCCAGCGTGTGGCCCATGTAGAAGCCCCCGCGTGTCTCGCAGCCTTCTGCTCAGCGCGGTGATGGTGGTTTCCCTCGAAGCCATGGCTCAAGAACGGCCGCGCCTCGGGGTGGTGATCGTCGTCGATCAGCTCTCGGCCGACTCGTTCGACGAGCGCCTGCCGCAGACGAAGGGTGGCTTTCGCCGCCTCGTCGAGCAGGGGCTGCGGTTTCGTGACGCCCGCTACGAGGTCGCGCCCACCATCACCTCGTGCGGCCACGCGACGATTGCGACCGGCGCCTATGCCTCGGTGCACGGCATCGTCTCGAACGAGTGGACCGA
>JAEUJR010000658.1 GCA_016793585.1 Archangium sp. | reverse complement strand
CGCGCCCATGCCGCCGAGCGGGTACCAGATGCCGACCGCGAGCTCGGTGTACGGCAGCAGCGAGAACACCGCCGGCGCCTCGTACGGAGACACGCCGAGGTACATCGTCTGGAACGACATCGTCTGGCGCAGCCGCTCGTCGCGGAACGACTTCGAGACCTGCGAGTACAGCTTCTGGTGCGCGCCGATGCGCAGCGCGTGCGGCAGGTTCGACGGCGCGAGGAACTGCGCGAGCGAGTCGAAGTGTTTGCCGACGAAGCGCTCCATCGAGGTGTCGTGGCGGTCGCGGCCCTTGGCGAGGAAGCGCAGGTAGTTCTCGAAGCTGCCCGGCTCGAGGCGCTCGAGCTCGTCACGCATCTTCGTCAGCTCGCTGGTGAGCGTGATGCTCGAGTCGTCGCGGAAGGTGACCTTGTAGTTCGGGTCGCAGCGAACGAGCGTGAGGTAGTCCGACAGGCGTCTGCCCACCGACGCGAACGTCTGCTCGAAGACGAACGGCATGAGCATGATGGTGGGGCCCAGGTCGAAGGTGAACCCGTTCGCCTCGATGCGGCCGCAGCGGCCACCCGGCACCGACTGCTTCTCGTACAAGTCGACCTGCCAGCCCTGGTGGGCGAGCTTCATCGCCGCCGTGAGGCCGCCGACGCCTGCACCGATGACGATGGCGCGGCTCATCGGGCTCTCCGCACCATTCGCGCGATGAGGCCGTCGAGCACCATGCGGGCGCCGGCTCCGGCGGGCAGGAGCTCGAGCGTCTTGCGGGCGCTGCGTGTCATGCGCTCGATCACCCGCTGCGTCGCTTCACGGCCGCCCCACGCGTCGATCTCGCTGCGCGCCGACTGGAGCGCCTTCTCGTCCTTCACGTCCGACGCCCACAGCTGCTCGAGCTTCGCGCGGCCAGCCGGGTCTGCCCGCGTCCACGCGGCGACGACGGGGAAGGTGCGCTTGCCCTCGACGAAGTCACCGCCGCCGTCTTTGCCCGCGACGCTGCCATCACCGAACAAGCCGATGAGGTCGTCGCGAAGCTGGAACGCGAGGCCAACCTGGCGCCCGACACGCTCGAGCTGCTCCAGCAACGCCTTGTCAGCGCCGCCGAGCATCGCGCCCGCGACGAGCGGAGCCACGAAGCCGTACCGCGCGGTCTTCAGGTTCGCGACCTTGAGCGTCTGGAAGATCGTCACGTCCTGCAGGGGGGTGCGGGCGAGATCGATGTCGAGGTACTGGCCGACGGCGGTGTGCCGGCAGATGGCCATCATGTACCGGGTGGCTTCGGCGGCGTGCGGCATGCCCGAGGTCAGCATCACCTCGACTGCGCGCGAGTAGACGTGGTCGCCGACGACGACCGCGAGGTCTTCACCGGCCTTGCCGCTCGACAGCGCGCGGTGCAGCGACGGCCCGCCACGCCGCGTCGCCGCGCGATCGGCCACGTCGTCGTGAATGAGCATGAAGGTGTGCAGCAGCTCGAGCCCGGCGGCGAACTGCTTCACGCCCTCGGGCACGCCGCGCGAGAGCTCTCCCGACGCCATCGCCCAGCCCGCCAGCAGCAACGTCGGCCGCACGCGCTTGGCCGGACGAAGCGTGTACGCGCGCAGCTCGACCATCGCGCGCGACCACCGTGGATCCATCGCCGCCTCGTCGGGCAGCACCAGCAGGTCGGCGAGCGCGCGCTCCAGCTCGAGCTGAAACGTCGCCAGCGCTGCTTCGGCACCCATGGGGACGACTGAGGTCGGAATGCTGGTCATTCGGTGTGTTCCTCCGCGAACCGGTTGGATGCGGGAGCCCGGATCGCGTTGCAGGGTTTGTACAAGCTCTGTATAGATGATGTCCAATGTTGCTTCGCGCAACCCGGACGGTGGCTTTTCTCGTCGCGTTCGCGGCGACCGAAGCCCGTACGAACCCCGCTGACGGAGGTGTCACCTTGGATGCAACCGTTGAGACATCAAGCGGTTCGACGACGAGGCTGAGTGCGCTCTGGGCGAAGCCGACGGTCCTCTTCTACGAAGACCGCGACTCCACGGCGCTCAATCAGCACGTCAAAGACGCCCTCTACGAGAAGGGCAAGACCGAACACATGTTGGATCAGGTGTCGGTGGTCGCGGTCGCGAACGTGGCGGCCTACGACTGGTTTCCCGCGAGGAACTTCGTGCTCGCGGCGGTACGTGACGTCGAGAAGAAGGTGAACCTGCCCGTCTTCCTCGACTTCAAGGGCAGTCTGGCGACGGCGCCGTGGAACCTGCCGCCGAAGTCGTCGACGGTGTTGGTGCTCGATGGGTCGGGCCGCGCCGTGTGGAAGGCGCAGGGCCGCCTCTCGAAAGAGAAGCTGGCCGAGCTGTTCACCGAGCTCGACAAGCTCGTGCACTGAAGGCCGCTGCGCGGGTCACTTCGTGGTGCGGCGATCCTTCACGTAGCCGAACGCGCGCAGCCAGCCCTCACTCGCGGCCGGCACGACGTCGGAGGGGCGCCAGCTGCTCTCGACCAGCAGCTCACCGAAGAGCGGCGCCTGGGGCGTGGCGCCCGAGCGGCGATCGGCGCCGTCCCAGTTGCGCTTCGAGTCAGTGGCCATCGTGGTCGTCGACATGGTGTGCTCCGTTCGAGTGGTGCTTCAGGGTGAAACAGCGTTGTCGCGGCTGATCAGACGTGAGGTTGGGCCGTGATCAAGAAAACGACCGCCCTCGCCCTGCTCATTTCGCTGATCAGCCCCTCGTTCGCGTGGGGTGACGAGGCCGAGCACCCCTTCTCGGAGTTCGGCGACAAGAAGCGCGTCGCCCTCAACGTCATCGGGGTCGGCGGGGCCATCACCGCCTGCGGAGCCGTCTTTCTCTTCGTCGGCCGCTCGGGCGCAGCGCTCCACCTCAACCCCGACGGCTCCCTCAAGGTGCGCGGTCTGCTCGAAGAAGCGCAGGCCGCGACGTCACTGCAGCGCGTCTCGTTCGGCGTGCTGCTGGCGGGGCTCGCGACGACCATCACCGGCACCGTGATGTTGCTGCTCGCGCGAAGGCGCACTGTCTCGCTCGCCCCATTCGTCACCCATGAGGCGCGGGGGTTCATGGTGCAGGGCGAGTTTTGACCGTAGCGTCTGGCTCGTGCTCCTCGCGGCCGTGCTCAGCTCGATGCTCGCAGCGCCGACGGGGCTCGATGGTGTCGACGCCGCGCGGCTCGCCTTGATCAAGTCGGTCGAGACCGACGAGGCCGTGCGCGCCAACGTCTGGCGCTGGAGCTGGGGCGGCGCGTACATCGCCGGCACGCTCGCGCAGGCCATCGCGATTCCCTTCCTCGACAAGCCGGCCGATCGCATCGACTTCATCGTCGGCGCCATCTCGAGCGCGTTTGGAGCCATCTTCGAGCTGGTGCTGCCGCTCGACGTCATCGTGCACGCCCCGAAGGTGAGAGCGCTGCCCGACACGCCCGAAGGCCTCGCCGAAGCAGAGCGCCTGCTCGAGAACGACGCGAAGGACGAAGACTTCTGCGTCTCGTGGGTGATGCACGCGGGCAACGTGCTGTTCAACGTCGCGACCGGCCTCGTGCTCGGGCTCGGTTGGCAGCACTGGGAGAGCGCCGCGTGGAACGTGGGCATTGGCATCGTCATCGGTGAGGTGATGGTGCTGACGACGCCGCACAACCTGCGCGCGCTGGCGCGGCCTGCTCCCATCTCGGTGACGCCGCTCGTGGGCCCCAACCTCACCGGTCTCGCAGTGGGCGCGGCATGGTGAGGCTGGTGCTGCTGGCGCTCGCGGCCGAGCCCGCCTTCGTCTCCGACGGAACGGCCGATGGCGTCACGATCGAGAAGCGCGAGGTCGCCGGGTCTTCATTCTTCGAGCTGCGGCTGACCGCGACGACGACGAAGGCCACGCTCGAGGCGCTCTGCGACGAGGCCTGGGGCGACGGCTCGTACGACCCGACGGAGCCCGATCTGAAGGCTCGCAAGGTGCTCTCGGCAGACGCGGGTGTTCGCGTGACGTGGGAGGAGATCGCGCCCGCGGTCGTGAGCCCGCGCGACTACGTGCTGTACCAGACGGTCGACCGCACGCCGACGACGTGCACCATGCGGTATCGCTCCACCTCCGACCCGGCCGCGCCCGTGCGCAGCAGCTTCGTGCGCATCACCAGGCTGTGGGGCTCGTGGCACTTCGAGGCGTTGCCCAGCGGCGGCGTGCGCGTCGTCTACACCTCGTTCTCGGACCCGGGCGGCAGCATTCCCGCGTTCCTCGTGAAGGGCCCGCAGCGCTCGGCAGCCATCATGTGGATGAAGCGCACGATGGATCGCGCGGCAGCGCGTCACTGAGTGTCAGCGCCCGGCGAAGTGCGTGGTGAGTCAGGTCCCCGACCCTTCAGGCTCTGCGCCCGAGCGCCCGTCACCTGCATGAAGGGCACGGCAATTCGCGCGCGTCACTGAGTGTCAGCGCCCAGCCATCACACGCATGAAGCGTTCGGCAATCGATTCACCGCGCCTTCCCGTTCAGCGCGCGTCCGAGTTCGCGCCGTGAACCGCCTCACGGGCCAGCGCACCAGCCCCGCATGAAGCGCTCGGAAAATCGACTCGCCGCGCCCTCCCGTTCAGCGCGGTGCGCCCGAGTTCGCGCCGTGAACCGCCTCACGGGCCAGCGGCGCACGCTCGCGCGACCAGGCCCAACACGCCGACGACGAGCACGAAGAGCGGAAACCGCGGAAGCCCGTTCGCTCCCGTGATGGGCGCCGAGTCGACGACCTCGAGGTGAACGGAGCGCGTCACGGGGTCGACCCGGACCGGCATCGGCGCGGGCGCTTCACGCTTCGGCGGCGGGAGCGGGGGCGCATCGTCGAGCGGCGTCGCGGCCTCGACCTCGACCTTGCGGCCGGTGCGGGCCTCGAGCCCTTCGACGTCGGCGCGCGTCGGTCTGAAGAGTTCGTTGGGCAGCAGCCGCAGTGACGAGACGCCGCCGCGCCTGAGCACCTGAACGAGCAGATGATCGCGGTAGCTGGTGCTCGACAGCCTCGACAGGCCGCGGTGCTCGAGCGTGGGCAGCCCCTCGCGGGGAACATGCAGCCACCAGCCGGTCGGCACCTGCGCCGGGCTCCATCCTCCGAGGTCGAGGCTCGTGCCTGCTGGCAAATCAACCCGTGCGTTGGTCTCGAAGTCGCTGCGCGCGATGGACAACCGCTCGAGGGTGGACACGTGCCGCGCGGCCTCGATGGCGATGCCTTCGTCTTCATCAGCGCCACACACGATGGTGAGCCGGCGAATGTGAGCGGGCACGCCACGCCGCACGGGCTCGACCGGGCAGGCGACCTCTTCGACCCACGCGGGCAGCCCGTCGAACGACTGAACGCCGGCGACCGACTTCAGCGCGGTCATCGTCGGCGAGAACACGACCTCGCTCGTCTGGCCGAAGCGCAGCGTCTCGACGGTGGCGAAGTATGGATGGTTCGCGAGCTCACGCGTCGAGGCGTCGAAATGCACCGAGGCCGCCGTGAGCAACCCGCGCGAGAAGTCCGCCGAGCCCGGCGCGACGACCCGAACCAGCGGCCCCAGCCACGCCTCGGTGTGTTTCGCGAGCATCTCCTGACGTCGACGTTCGACCTCGTCGGTGCGCTGCTTCGAGAGCGACAACGAGATGAACTCCCCCAGCGGGTCCTGCCGCTGTTGCAGCCAGTCGGCGAACACCAGGCGCGGCCCGTCGTCGAACGGCGCCTTCGCGATGGCCTCACGAAACGGAAGCTCGGCTGGGTCGCGCGCCTCGACGCGCACCTCGGTGGCCTTCGTGCCCTGCCGCTCGAACCAGTCGGGGTACGCGGTCTGGGGAAGGTCGAGCCACGGGCGTATCACCGGGCCGATGACCTCGAGCGAGAAGCCCTCTTCGGTGCGGCGAGCGAGCAGGACGGGGGAGTACGATTCGTTCGGTGACTCCTCCTGCGTAGCGCCTTCGACGCAGAGCGCCTGCCACGCTCGAATCGCCGCGCCGTTCGAGTCCCACGACAGCCAGGAGAACTCGAGCTCTTCGTCCGAGCCCCATGCACACGACGAGCAGAGGTCTCCGTCGCCACGGGTCTCGAGAAAGGTGTCTTCGCACTCGTGCGGCCAGCGAGGCGTCGGGCGGGACGAGAACACGAGATGCGAGTGCACGGCGTCGTCGGCCTCGTCAGCCCAGTACTGCCCGACACACACCAGCACCGACTGAAGCTCGGGCTTCTTCTCGAAGACCTTCGCCAGGTGCGGCCGAACTTCGTGCTCGATGGACCACTGGCGCAGCGCGAACGGTGACGTCGTGATGCCCGGCCCGGTCATGTCACCGCCTCGTGCAGGAGCGAGAGCTGAGCGCGGCGCACCTCGACCGTGGCCGTGTGCAGATACGCCTCGTGAATGAGCGGCAGGCCGTGCTGCGTGCGCTCCTTCGCCCAGGCGAGCCCGAAGGCGTCTCGTCGCAGGAGTCGATGTGAATCGTGCCGCCCGTCGTTCATCGAGACATGCACCTCGGCGATGTGCTCGTAGTCGAACACCTTGCGAAGCGTGCCGTCGTTCAGCACGCCGGCGGTGCGCTGAATGAACAGGTGCGAGACGTCGACGGCGAGCGAGACGCCGAGCGACATCGCGCGCTCGAGTTCGTCGCCGGTGCCCAGCCGATACCCCGGGTACATCGTCTCGAGCACGCGCTCGTTGCTGTGTTGCTCGAGCCAGGCGTCGAAGTGCCGGGCAGCTGGCGTGTTCTCTTTCGGAGGGTGCACGCTGTCGGTCGCGATGATGCAGGCGCCGTCGTCACGCCACACCTGCGCGACGCGCGCGTGAAACGAAAAGCCGTGATGCGTGCGAAACGGCACGCCAGACGCCGTCACCTTCGCCTCGAAGTGCCGCGTCGGCTCGTTGCCCGGCGTCAGCTGCACTCCCACGCCGAGGCCCGCGAGCTCGTCGAACGCGCTCTGCATCGGGCGGCCCTGCAGGCACGAGAGCGCGAGGAAGATCACGAAGTCGGCGTTCTACCCGAGAACGAGTGGAACCACCCGAGCGGTGGTCGAAGTTGTGGTGGCGAAACGACGGCGAGCGCGACAGAGGAGACCGGTGAGAGGTCTGCTGCTGGTCGTCATCGCGTCGGTCGCCGTCGCCGAGCCGCTCGACCCCGACATGAGCGAGCTCTCGGTGCTGGTGTGGAAGCGGGGCGTCGCCGCGGCGGCCGGTCACGACCACGCCGTTCGGGCGACACGCTTTTCTGGCAGCCTCGACCGCCCCGACCCGGCCCACGTGAAGGTCGACGTGACGGTCGAGACCGCATCTTTGATTCCAGACGAGCCAGCGCTCAGAGAGAAGCTGCGCGTCGGGCCTCCGGTGAAGGAGTCGGACCGGAAGACCATCGAGGCGCACCTCAAAGGCCCGGGTCAGCTCGACGTCGAGAAGTTCCCCACCATCCACTTCGAGAGCACGCAGTCGATGCTCGACGAGAAGGGGAAGGGCTCCATCAAAGGCCGGCTGACGTTGCACGGCGTGACGAGAGATGTCGAGGTTCCGGTCGTGGTGACGCTGCTCGACGGTCGTCTGCGCGGGTCAGCGAGGCTGCGCATCGCGCTCAGCGATTACGGTGTGCAGCCGTTCTCGGCGCTGCTGGGGCTACTCGGCAATCGCGACGTGGTGGAGCTCGTCATCGAGCTCGTCACCCGGCCGCGCTGATCAGCGGAGCACGTCGCTCGCCGACTTCGCCGTCACGAGCCGCTGTGCCCACTGCTTGAGCTGTTTGACGTCGGCCTTCGCGAACCGGCTCTGCACCGTGCGCGGCACCTTGCCAAAGCGCGCCTTCCACTGGGTGAGCAACAAGCCGCGGAGCACCGACACCAGCTCTTCCCGTCCCTGCTCGAGGCCACGCTTCAGGCCCGCGCCCTTGCCCCGCTTGAGACCTTCTTCGAGGCCGAGCTGTCTGTACTGCGCGCGCTCCTCTTCGAGTCCGGCGAACGCGATGTCTTCGACCGTGACGACGCGCTTGTCGGGGCCCATCCAGAAGAGCTTTCGAATCTTCTTCGCCTGCGCAGGGGTCAAGCTCACGGTCTTGAGAAGGTACATGACGGCGCGGCGGTGGTCATCGGGGGCCTCCTGATGCAATCGCTCCACGGTGTCTGACCAACTCGGCGCTTCACCGATGAGCCGGTCTGCGTTCGACGACGAGGCGAGCAACCACAACGCGAGCCGCGTGAACTCCGGCCCGGGTCGATCACGCAACGACTCGGTGCTGGCCTCGGCGAGGTCGTCGAGCACGAACTCGAAGTCTGGAATCACCGATGACAGCAAGCCGTCGTCGACGAGCTCCACCACCTCGGAGAACGCGCGAGGCCCCTTCCAGCCTCCCGGCACGTTCGAGAGCACCATCGGCACGAGCATGGGCAGCGTGCGGCGTTCGGGCTCACGGCCGAGCACGCTCATCCACACGCTCGTCATGTAGCGGAGCAACCGCCACGGCATCAGCCCGTCACTCTTTCGCTGGTGCTCGAGCAGCACGTAGACGAACGCCTCCCGATGGTGCTGGGCAACCCGAAAGGTCGCGTCACTCTCACTGTGCGCGAGCGACTCATCGATGAAGCGCGTCTGCAGCAAGTCGACACGGCTGAAGTCCAGGCTGCGCACGAACGGCGGAGGGAGCAGCACCTCGGCCTCGCTGCGCAGCGCTTCGGGCCGGGCGAACGCCGCGCGGAACAGGCTGTCGTGATGTGACCGGAACTTCGAGACCCGCTGGTTGCCCACGCCACCCTCCCTCGAAAAAGGAGGCGCGAAGGAGCCGATCCCCCGATTCGGCTCCTCCGCGCCATCACCTGCCGGGCGCCCATCTCCCCAACCCCGTCACCCTGCCCGGCGAACGATTGCCTGAGCAGCTTCGGTGCCGAAGTGATGGCGCTCGCGCTTCTCGACGGTTGGCCTCGCGAACGCGTCTCTGCGGTGAGATTGAAAAGTCTCTTCGTCCCGCTCTCACTCGCTGAGAGGTGCTATCGAGCGCCGCATGATGCGTCGCGCTCTCGCCCTGCTCGCCGTTCTGCCGTTGCTCGCCTGCCCCGACAAGAAGAAGGAAGACCCCGCGCCCGACACGCACGCCGCGGCGCCGGTCGACCCGAAGACGCTCAAGCAAGAGACCGTCACCGTGCTCATCACCGGCGCCGAGAACGGCTACCTGTTGCCGGTCACCGACGAGGGCAAGTCGCGTGGCGGCGCTGCCGAGCTGCTCGGCCGCTGGGTCGCCTCCGAAGGGCACTGCGCGGGCCCGCTGAAAGAGACGGGCGATGCGGCGTGTGAGAACGGCTCCACCATCGTCGTCTCGACTGGCGACAACGCGAACGGCCAGGCCATCTCGAGCTACTTCAAGGGCGAGCCGACGGCCGAGCTGATGCGGCAGATGGGCTACGCGGCCTCGGCGCTCGGCAACCGTGAGCTCGACTGGAGCCGCGAGCAGTTCCTCTCGAACCGCACCAAGGGCGGCTTCCCCTACCTCGCGGCCAACCTCGTCGCGAAGGACGACGAGGGCAAGGCGCTGGGGCTCGGCAGCTTCCGGCTGCTGACGCGCAAGGGCGTGAAGGTCGCCATCATCGGGCTCGCGGCACGCAAGGCGACGGTGACGCCGATGCCCGGCCGCATGAAGGGGCTCGAGGCCATCGACGAGACCGAAGCGCTGACGAAGGTGATGGCCGACGTGAAGGCCGCGGGGCCGCACGTGGTGGGCGTGGTGAGTGACGGCTGTCTCAACGACGCGCCGGCGATTCTCGAAGGGCACGCCGACTGGAACCTCGCCTTCTTCGCCGGGCGCCGCTGCGATGGCCCGTTCCCCGACTCGGTGGGCGGCACCAAGCTCGTGTACCCGGGCAGCCGCCTCTCGACGTACGCGAAGGTCGCGCTCTCGGTGGCGCTCGGCACGACGCCGGTGCAGGTGACGAGCGTGGTGACGTCGGTCGACGTGAACTCCGAAGGCGCGCCGCCCGCCGACCCGAAGGCGAAGGAGCTGGTCGACGCGTGGAAGAAGAAGCTCGACGAGGCGCTCGGCGGCACCATCGCGTTCACGAAGGACGGCCTCGAGCAGGAGTCGCCGATGATGGCGCACTGGCTCACCACCTCGCTCAAGGAGCAGTTCAAGACCGACGTCGCGCTGCTCAACCGCAAGGGCGTGCGTCAGGCGCTGCCGAAGGGCGTCGTCACGAAGGCGTCGATCTACGACCTCGTGCCCTTCGACAACCAGATCGTCATCGTGAAGCTGACCGGCGAAGCGCTGCTCGCGGCGCTCGACAACACCGAGGCCCGCGTCGCTGGCGTGAAGCCGAAGGGTGATGGCTGGGTCGACGCGAAGGGCGCAGCCATCGATGCGAAGAAGACGTACACGGTCGCGACGTCGGACTACCTGTACCTCGGGGGTGATGGCTTCGCGCTGAACAAGGCCGACCCCGCGCCGACCGAGACGAAGGTGTCGTGGCAGTCGGCCCTCATCGAGTGGACCGCCGCCAGGAAGTCGGACGAGAAGAAGCCGCTCGAGGGCTTCTTGAAGGTGAAGTGATGCGCGCGCCCGTCGTCGCCCTGCTCCTGCTCGCGGCCTGCTCGCCTCCGGCTGCGGTCGACCCACTGCCGTTCGAGCCTGCTGGCCCGAACGCGACGCCCGACCCGGCCAAACTCGGCCCCTTCCCCGTCGGCGTTCGCACCGTCACGCACGAAGACCGTCGCCGGCCGAAGCCCGACGGCTCTCCGCGGTTGCTCCTCACCGAGATCTGGTACCCGGCGACGCAAGACACGCGCGGCAAGCCCACCGTCAGCTACGACATCAGGGAGCGCTTCACCGAAGAGCAGAAGGCCGCGCTCGTGAA
This sequence comes from Archangium sp., assembly GCA_016793585.1. The sequence continues at coordinate 796 of JAEUJR010000658.1, read as the reverse complement.
CGTGCCGCTGCTCGAGACGCCCGCGGTGCGCGACGCGACGCCGGCGAAGTCGCACGGCCCGTTCCCGCTCGTCGTCTTCTCGCACGGCCAGGGCGCGATTCGCTGGCAGTCGACCTTCTACACGGTGCTGCTGGCCTCTCACGGGTTCGTGGTGGTCTCGGCCGACCACGAAGGCGGCACGCTCGACTACGCCGTACGCAACCAACTGCAAGACGTCGGCATCGGCCTGGGCACGCGGCCGGTCGACGCGCAGTACCTCATCACCGCGTACCAGCGGCTGCCCGAGACTGACCCGCTGTACGGCATGATCGACCCCGAGCGGGTCGGCGTGACGGGCCACAGCTTCGGAGCCCTCACGGCGCTCCGCGTCGCCGCCATCGACAAGCGCGTGAAGGTCATCGTGCCGCAAGCGCCTCCGTCGACCGACCTCTTCTTCGTCGACCTCGGCAAACCCGACCTCGGCATTCCGGTGATGATTCAGGGCGCGCACGGAGACCGCACGCTGAAGTGGGACGACAACGTGGCGCCGAGCTGGGCGGCGATGAAGAAGCCGCGCTGGCTGCTCGACATCACGAAGGGTGGGCACTTCACGTTCTCGGACATCTGCGCGTTCGACCTCGCGGCGGTGTCAGACAGCATCAAGCTCGACATTCCCGGCGCGAACGTGAAGAGCGTGCTCAACGATGGCTGCGCCGACCCTGCGCCGAAGGCCGCTGTCGCACAGCCGCTGATGAATCACTTCGCCGTCGCGCTCTTCAACGCCACGCTGCGCAACAGCCAGGGCTCGTACGCGCTG
>JAEUJR010000533.1 GCA_016793585.1 Archangium sp. | reverse complement strand
CCCCGACGTCGTGCACGCCTACCGCGGTGGCTACCTGCCGCACGCGCGCCGGGAGATCGAGAATCGGCTGCGTCATGGCGAGGTGAAGTGTGTCGTCGCGACGAGCGCGCTCGAGCTCGGCATCGACGTCGGGTCGCTCGATGCCGTCGTCTGCGCAGGCTGGCCCGGGAGTGTCGCGGCGCTGTGGCAGCGCTTTGGGCGTGCAGGGCGGCGCCAGGGAACGAGCCTGTCGTTGATGGTCGCCTCCAGCGCTCCCGTCGACCAGTACGTGGCGGAGACGGCGAAGAGTCTGCTCTCTGCACCGGCCGAGCAGGCGCGCATCGACCCCGACAACGTCGAGGTGTTGGTGCAGCACCTGAAGTGCGCCGCGTTCGAGCTGCCCTTCGAAGGTGACGAGGGCTTCCGCGACGTGCCCGCGAGTCAGGTGCGTGATGCGCTCGGGTACCTCACCGAACACCGCGTGGTGCACGAGGTGACGACACCGGGCGGAAAAGCGACCTGGCACTGGAGCGCCGATGCGTACCCCGCGAACGACGTCTCGCTGCGCTCCATCGGCTGGGACAACTTCGTCATCATCGACCTCTCGACCGACAAGACGATGGCCGAGATGGACTGGCGCTCGACGCACACGATGCTGCACGAGCAGGCCATCTACCAACACGAGGGCCGCCAGTTTCAGGTCGAGAAGCTCGACTTCGAGAACCACAAGGCGTTCGTGCGGCCCGTCGAGCCCGACTACTACACCGACGCGATGACCTTCACGAAGGTGACGGTCATGAGCCGCGCGCAGGAGGCGAAGGCGCCGACGTACGAGCTGGGCACCGGTGACGTCTCGGTCGTCGAGCGCGTCGTCGGGTACAAGAAGATCAAGTTCCACACGCACGAGAACGTCGGGTACGGCGACGTGCGGTTGCCCGAGATGCAGATGCACACCACGGCGGTGTGGCTGACGGTGCCCGAGTTGGTGGTGCAGTTGCTGAATGCGCCCCGGCCCGACGTGATGGATGCGCTGCGCGGGCTGTTGTCGGCGATGCACACGGTGGCGGCGGTGGGGTTGATGGTCGACCCGCGCGACCTCGGGCAGTGCGTCGGTGGGCGTGATGGCGACGGGCGGGGCAGCACGCTGTTCGACCCGACGCTGTATCTCTACGACAGCGTTCCGGGTGGGGTGGGCCTCGCGTCGCGGCTGTTCGACGAGCGCGAGTCGGTGCTGCGACGCACGAGAGACCTGCTCGATGGGTGCGCGTGTGACGAGGGCTGTCCTGCGTGCGTCGGCCCCGGGGCGGTCGATGCGGTGCACCGGGGACGAAAGACGCTCGCGCTCGCGGTGTTGTCGGCGCTCGGCATCACGTCGCTGAACTGAAGGCCGCTCCATGGACTTCAAGGCGAAGCTCGGGCTGCTCGCGCGGCCGGCGGTGTCAGCGCCCGTCGTCACCACGCCGCGGCGTGAGAGCCCACTGTCGGCGCTCATTCCACCGACGGTGACGGCGGCGGGCGTGCTGCATGTGGTGCAGTCGCGAAGCCCCGCGCCGGTGCTGCCTCACGCCGCGACGCTCGGCGTGCTGGGGCTGGACGAGTCGTTCTCTGGGCTCGACGTGTCGCGCGTGTTGTTCCTCGACACCGAGACGACGGGCTTGAGCGGCGGCGCCGGCACGTTGCCGTTTCTCGTGGGCCTCGCGTTCGTCGAGGGGGGAGCGCTCGTCGTCGAGCAGCTCCACCTCTCGGGTCCAGGTGCCGAGCGCCCGGTGCTCGCGCGGCTGTCGGAGCGCGTGGAGGCCGCCAGCGCCATCGTCTCGTTCAACGGGCGTTCGTTCGACTGGCCGTTGTTGCGCACCCGCTTCGTGATGAATCGGCTCACGCCGCCGCCGCCGAGGCCGCACCTCGATTTGCTCCACGCGAGCCGCCGCGTGCTGCGTCACTGGCAAAGGGAGACGCGGCTGTCGACCGTGGAGGCCGCGGTGCTCGACGTGCATCGCGTCGGCGACCTCGATGGCGCGCAGGTACCGGCAGCGTGGTTCGACTTTCTGCGCACGGGGCGCGTGGCGACGTTGGCGCGCGTGCTCTCACACAACCTGCAGGACCTGCGGAGCACGGCGGCGTTGCTGGGCTGGCTCGGCGCTTCGTGGAGCGAACAGGTGGCGGTGACGTCGGAGGTCTCGCTGGGCCTCGGTGAAGTCGCCGAGCGCGCCCACTTTCCACACAAAGCCGAGCGCTTCTTCGAGCGGGCGACGTCGAGTGCGGTGGTCGACGTGCAGGCGAGAGCGCTCATCGCGCTGGGGCGAACGCTGCGTCGCCGTGGAGCGCTCGACCAGGCCGCCGCCATGTGGGAGCGCGCGGTGCCGCTGTGTGAAGACGCCTCGACGCTGCACCTCGCGCTGGCGCGGCTGTACGAACATCGTCTGCGCGACGCCCACGCCGCAGAGCGCCATGCGGTGCTCGCGAAACCCGTCGAGGAGCCGATGGTGCACGCGCGGCGCGTCGCGAGGTTGTCGCGTAAACGGCAGCTCGTGCTCGCCATGCGGTAGTCGCAATTTGCCGCGCTGGTCACACGCGCGTTGTCAGGCAGATGACGCTGATCTCTCTTCGCCGTCATGTCCGCTCTGCTCGTCGCGCTGCTCCTGGGCGCTGGCCCGAAAGAGGCGCTCGAACGCGCCATCGCGGACACCGAACACCTCGCCCCGCCGGTCACCGTCGCTTTTCCCGACTCCGGCCCGACGACGTGTTTTGCCTTCGACCGCGACACCTTCCTCCCGTTGCTCTCGCAAGTGGGGGCGCCGGTCGCTGGTCGACTGCAGACCGAAGACGAGCTGCTGCACTGTGCTGGCAGTCGCGTGCCGAAGAACGAAGCGTGCGAGTTGCGCGCGTGCGGCACCTTTCCACTCGGCGACCGCGTGGTGGTGATGCTCTCGGTGAAGTGGCGCGACAACCTGCCCAACCCCGAGCACTTCAACAGCCGCGAGACCGTCTTCGCGCTCGTCTTCAGCAAGGCCGGCCGGCTCATCGATACCACCGACGTGTCGGCGTCGCTCTGGGGCACGGGCACCATCGCAGCGGACGGCTCGATTCGGTTTCGCACCAACGGCGGCGACGAGCGCGACTTCGGCCGCATCATGCCGAGCGGGCGCGTCTGCAAAGCACCAGTCACCATCGAACCCGCGATGACGTTCCGCGATGCGAAGAGCGGCGAGACCATCACGCTCGCGAGGGAGTGCGGCAGCTGGGCGATTTCGTATCGCGCGAAAGAGGGCAAGCCGCTGCAGTGGATGGTGCTGAAGAGCGCCGATGAAGCGAAGGGCGAGTTCGTGACCCGCTTCGAGCCGTCACCGAAGCCGTACACGCTGCAGCTCGACGGCGAGCAGAAGTCGCTCGCGTGCACGAACCCGGACAAGACGGTGCAGACGTTCGTGCTCGTGCCCTGAACCCCTGCGACGACGCGTTTCATCGCAGGAGGCGACCGTCGCTGCGTTAGGAGTCGGGCCGCGTGCGAGACACTCCCTTCACCGTGGTGGCCATCTGGTGCTGGTACGACGGGCGCGCGTTTCACGGCTACCAGGCGCAGCAGGGCGTTCGCACGGTTCAGTCAGAAGTGCTGCGCGCGTTCGCCGAGGCGCAGCTGCAGCGCAACCCCGTCGTGGCG